>JAQGLP010000529.1 GCA_028292835.1 Variovorax sp. | reverse complement strand
AGCGGCGGGCCTGACGGAAGCCGGGCAGCAGCGCTTTTCCGCGCTGAAGGCCTGGCGCACGGAGATCGCGCGCGAGCACAACCTGCCGGCCTACGTGATCTTCCACGACGCCACGCTGACCGCCATCGCCGAGCGTGCCCCCGCGACACCCGCCGACCTGCAGGGCATCAGCGGCATCGGGGCGTCGAAGCTGGAGAAGTACGGCGAAGAGGTGCTGCGGGTGTGCCGGTCTTTCTGAGCCGAAAAGCGCTCCGGCGCATGCCACACGGCCGCCGACAGCTATCGATTTAATAGCAAGCGGACGGCACGCCGCCGTCGCCCGTCAAGCCCGCCTCGGCCCCGGCATCATCCTGGTGGCCAGCGTCGGCAGCAGCGCCAGCATGTTCCAGCCCGGCATGAGGAAGGCCAGGCCGAGCGCGGCCAGCGCGCAGGCCGCGAACAGGCCGGTGTGCAGCCGCATGCGACGCACGGCGCCAATCGAGATTTCCAGCGTCTGCAATGCGGGGTGCCGCAGGAAATGCGAGGTGCGCAGCAAGGTCGCGAGCGCCAGCGCGGCCAGGTGGCCGGCGTAGATCGCCGCCGGGGTGACGCGGTCGCCGTATTCGCCCATCAGCGCGGTCGAGAACGGCAGCAGGCTGACAATGGCGAGCCCCAGCAGTTCAAGGCGCACCAGGGCCGGGTCGAGCGCGGCGAGGTAGCGGTAGAGCCGCTGCTGCCTCACCCAGAACAGCGCGATGACCCAGAAGCTGAGCATCCACGCCAGGCCCTTGGGCAGCAGCGCCACCAGGGCGCCGCGGATCGCGGCGTCGCTGGCGTCCACGGGCAGCGGCGGCAATTTCAGCTCCAGCACCAGTAGGGTCAGCGCGATGGCATAGAGGCCGTCGCTGAGCGCCTCCATGCGCGGCTTGCCGACCGCCGAGCGGGCCGGCGCCCGGTGCACGCTCATTGCACGAAGCCCATGCCGCGCGATTCGCGCACCTCGGGCTTGATGCGGTGCTCGGCTTCGAGCTGGTCGAGGAACTCCGCGGCCGTGAAGCTCGCCGCCAGGATGTCGGTCTGGCGCTTGACGGCCGCGAAATCGCCCGGGCAGAGTTGCGCGAGCCGGTGCAGGCGCGCCTTGAGCTCGGGCGTGAACAGGGTGGCGTCGCCGCCGAGCGCCTCGACGACGAACATGCGCTCGCGCTGCGACGCCGTGAGCGGCAAGAACCGGATCTTGAACGTGAAGCGCCGCAACGCCGCCTGGTCGATGCGCTCCAGCAGGTTGGTGGTGCAGACGAACACGCCGGCGAAGCGCTCCATGCCCTGCAGCATCTCGTTGACCTCGGTCACCTCGTAGCTGCGCTGGGCGCCGCGGCGGTCCTGCAGGAAGCTGTCGGCCTCGTCCAGCAGCAGCACGGCCTGCTCGCTCTCGGCCTCGCGGAACATGGCGGCCATGTTCTGCTCGGTCTCGCCGACGTACTTGCTCATCAGGTCGCTTGCCTGCTTGACGATCAGCGGCCGCCCGATGGCCTCGGCCAAGTGCTCGGCCAGCGCGGTCTTGCCGGTGCCCGGCGCGCCGTAGAAGCACAGCGTGCCGTGGCCGCGCGCGCGGATGGCCTCGACGATGCGCGGGATCTCGAAGCGGGTCTCGACGTTGAGCATCCCGAGGTCGTAGGTAGTCACGCCGCGGCGCACGCCATGGCCGCCGTCCCGCGTGCCGAGCGCCAGGTCGGCGTTTTTCAGCTGGCGCTCGATCAGCGCCTCGATGGAGGCGCCGTCGCCGCCAGCGAGTTGCGCGAAGCGCGCGGCGGTACGAATCTGCGCCGGCGTCAGCCCCTTGCGCCCGGCCAGCCGGGCGGTGAACGCCTCGGACACCGCGATGCCCTCCAGCGTCTTCTTCACCAGCTGCTCGCGCGCGCCGGGCGGCGGCGACTTCAGCTCCAAGTGGTAGGCGAAGCGGCGCCGGAACGCCGGGTCGATCTGCTCGATGCGGTTGGTCACCCACAGCGTGGGCACCGCGTTCGACTCGAGGATCTGGTTGACCCAGGCCTTGCCGTTGACGCTGCCGCGCGCCGCGGGCGCCGCGACCTGCTCGGCGCGCGCCATGAACTGCGCCGCCTCGGTGCTGATCGGCGGGAACACGTCCTCCACCTCGTCGAACAGGAGCGCCGACTGCGCGCTGCCCTTCAGGAACACCTGCGCGATCTGCAGCGAGCGGTAGCGGTCGCGCCCGGAGAGGGAATTGCCGTCGCGGTCGGCGTATTCGACCTCGAACAGGTCGAGCCCGGCGGCCTGCGCCACCACCTTGGCGAGTTCGGTCTTGCCGGTGCCCGGCGGCCCGTAGAGCAGCACGTTCACCCCCGGTTCCTTCCGCGCCACCGCCGCGCGCAGCAGCGTGACCAGCATGCGCGCGTCCTCGGCGACGAACGAGAAGTCATCGAGCCCGAGCGCGCTCTTGGCCGACGGCCGCGTGAAGACGGCCATCAGCTCGCCCTGGTCGCGGTACTCGCGCATGAGCACCGGCGGCAGCTTCTCGCTGACCTTCATCAGGTCGGCCAGGTCGGTGATGTTGTGCTCGGAGATCAGGTTCTCCACCAGCCCGATGCGCTCCAGGCGCGAGCCCGCGCGCAACGCCTCGCCCACCTCGCTGGCGTTGACCCCCGCCACCTCGGCGATCGCGGCATACGCCTCGGGGGCGTTGTTGACCTTGAACTCCACCAGCAGCGAGCGCAGGTCGCGCTGGTAGCGCGCCAGCGTGCCGTACAGCAGCAGCGCGCGCTCGGCCCGGTTCAGCTGCAGCAGGCCGGCCAGTGCGTCGATGTTCTTCTCCACCAGCGTCGACTGCTTGCGCAGCGCGTGCGTGAGCCAGTCGCGGGTGACCGCGAGCACCGCGAGCAGGTCCTTCGGCTGGTCCTTGGCGTAGTCGTCGAGGTAGAAGAACAGCGTGCCCTCCTCGTAGGGCCCGCGCCACACGCCATGGCGCGCCAGCAGGGTGCGCGCATCGAGCGTTTCGATGCCGCTCCACACCTCGTTGCCGGCGCAGCGCCGCGCCAGGAACTCGCGCAGCCGCTGCAGCACCGAGGCCGGCCACACCAGGTGCCGCCCGGTGAGCGACAGCAGCCCGTTCAGGTCGCGCCGCACGTTGAAGCGCGGCCCCTGCTGGGCCGCCAGCGTCAGCACGAAATGCGAGCACATCAGCTCCAGCACCGGCGCCTCCTTCAACCCGGGCGAGGTCAACGCCTGACCGCGCACGGTGGCGGCAGCCATATCGACCCCCGAACGTTTGACCATCTGTAACACTCTCCTGTGAGGAATTGCAGCGCGACCATAGCGCAGACTTTTGCATTGGGGAAGGGAGGTGAAGGGTAAAAACCCTTGCGCCGCGCAAACCTTCCACAATGCCGTCCATGCTCGAAATCGATGCCATCCTGCGCGCGGCCGATCGGCTGCGTGGCCAGATCCTCAATACCCCTTGCGTCGAATCGCGCACCCTGTCGGAAATCGTCGGCGCGCAGGTGTTCCTCAAGTTCGAGAACCTGCAGTTCACGGCCTCGTTCAAGGAGCGCGGCGCCTACAACAAGCTGGCGGAGCTGGTCGAGGCGCGGCCACGCGGCGATGTCAGCCTGGGGCCGGGCGTCATTGCCATGTCGGCCGGCAACCATGCCCAGGGCGTGGCCTACCACGCGCAGCGCCTGGGCCTGCGCGCGCTGATCGTCATGCCGCGCTTCACGCCCGGCGTGAAGATCGAGCGCACACGCGGCTTCGGCGCCGAGGTGGTGCTGCACGGCGACACGCTGGACGCCGCCCGCGCGCACGCGCTGGAGCTGGCCGCGCGCGAAGGACTCGTCTTCGTCCATCCGTACGACGACCTGGCCATCATGGCCGGGCAGGGCACCGTCGCGCTCGAGATGCTCGACGCGGTGCCCGATCTCGACACGCTGGTGGTGTCGGTCGGTGGCGGTGGACTGATCGCCGGCATGGCGGTGGCGGCGCGCGCGCGCAAGCCCGGCATCGAAATTGTCGGCGTGCAGACCCTGCGCTTCGCGGCCATGGTCGATGCGGTGCAAGGCACGCACCACCCGCAGGGCGCCAGCACCATCGCCGAAGGCATCGCCGTCGGCACGCCCGGCGTGCTCACGCGCGAGGTGATCGAGCGGCTGGCCTGCGACCTGCTGCTGGTCGACGAGGGCGACATCGAGCAGGCCGTGCTGATGCTGCTCGAAATCGAGAAGACGCTGGTCGAGGGCGCCGGCGCCGCCGGGCTGGCGGCGCTGCTGCGCCATCCCGAGCGCTTTCGGGGCAAGAAGGTCGGTCTCGTGCTGTCGGGCGGCAACATCGACCCGCTGCTGCTGGCGGCCATCATCGAGCGCGGCATGGTGCGCGCCGGCCGGCTGGCGCGCCTGCGCGTGAGCGCGCGCGACGTGCCGGGCATGCTGGCGCGCATCACCGCCGTGGTGGCCGAGGCCGGCGCCAACATCGACGAGGTGCACCACCAGCGCGCCTTCACGCTGCTGGCCGCGCAGAACGTCGAGATCGAGCTGGTGCTGCAGACGCGCGGCCGGGCGCACCTGGCCGCGGTGCTGGAGGCCATCCACGCGGCGGGCTTCCAGGCCGAGGAGCAGCATTGACAGTAAACCCGGTGGACCGGGGTCCGTCTTTCGACCCGGCAGCCGGGCCGCCTTATAAAATGACTGCGGTCCGAACAGATGACAGATGAGGTTCTTGCATGTCCATTCCCACTCCCGTTGAGCCCGGCCACGCTGCCGCCGTCGAACAAGATGCCGTGGAAGGCGTCGTCAAGTACATGCCGCTGGTGCTGCCGATCGCGGCCGGCGTGCTGATGCTGATGCTGGCATCGATCGCGGTCTACCTGGCCTGAACCCGTGCGAGCCCGCGCGCCTGACGGCCGCGCGGGCTCCCTGCCGACATGGCACCGGGCCTGGCCCATGGCACGATGTCGCCTTGCATGAAGGCGGCCTGGCTTTCTGCCGCTTGTGAGAGCGGCCCCTTGATCCCCCAAACCGCCCACCACCGCGCCGCCCGCCCCGATGGCTCCGGGACCTGAAGCGTTTTCTCAAACGGCCTTCGCCGCCCGCGGCGTCGCGAACTCCGTTTGAAAAGACGATTTTCAACCTTAGGAGTCTTTCGATGAACGCACCGGTGATGCAGGGCCTGGCCCTCGATACGCCCTCTTACGTCAAGAACGCGAGACTGATCGCGTGGGTGGCCGACATGGTCGCCCTGTGCAAGCCCGAACGCGTCCACTGGTGCGACGGCAGCGGCGGGGAATACGACCGGCTGTGCCGCCAACTGGTCGATGCCGGCACCTTCAAAAAACTCAGCGAAGCGAAACGGCCCGGCTCGTACCTCGCCTGGTCTGACCCGGGCGACGTGGCCCGCGTCGAGGACCGCACCTTCATCTGCAGCCAGAACAAGGAAGACGCCGGCCCCACCAACAACTGGATGGCGCCGGCCGAGATGCGCGCCACCCTGCAGCCGCTGTTCGACGGCTGCATGCGGGGCCGCACGATGTACGTCGTGCCTTTCTCGATGGGTCCGCTGGGCTCGCCGATCGCGCACATCGGCATCGAACTCTCAGACAGCGCCTATGTCGCCGTCAACATGAAGATCATGACGCGCATGGGCCGCGCGGTGTATGACGTGCTCGGCACCGACGGCGCCTTCGTGCCGTGCGTGCACACGGTGGGCGCGCCGCTCGAAGCCGGCCAGCAGGACGTGCGCTGGCCGTGCAACAAGACGAAGTACATCGTCCACTACCCGGAGTCGCGCGAGATCTGGAGCTACGGCTCGGGCTATGGCGGCAACGCGCTGCTGGGCAAGAAGTGCTTCGCGCTGCGCATCGCCTCCAACATGGGGCGCGACGAGGGCTGGCTGGCCGAGCACATGCTGATCCTCGGCGTGACCAGCCCGGACGGCGACAAGCACCACGTCGCCGCCGCCTTCCCGAGCGCCTGCGGCAAGACCAACTTCGCGATGATGGTGCCGCCGGCCGGCTTCGACGGCTGGAAGGTCACAACCATCGGCGACGACATCGCCTGGATCAAGCCCGCGGCCGACGGGCGGCTCTACGCCATCAACCCCGAGGCCGGCTACTTCGGCGTGGCGCCCGGCACCAACGCGCAGACCAAACCCACCTGCATGGCGAGCCTCGACCACGACGTGATCTTCACCAACGTCGCCCTGACCGACGACGGCGACGTGTGGTGGGAAGGCATGGGCGAGCCGCCGGCGCACGCCATCGACTGGCAGGGCAACGACTGGACGCCCGAGATCGCCCGGCAGACCGGCGCCAAGGCCGCCCATCCGAACGCGCGCTTCACGGTGGCCGCCACCAACAACCCGGCGCTCGACGAGGCCTGGGACGACCCCCGGGGCGTGCCGATCGACGCCTTCATCTTCGGCGGTCGCCGCTCGACCACCGTGCCGCTGGTGACCGAGGCGCGCGACTGGGTCGAGGGCGTCTACATGGCCGCCACGATGGGCAGCGAGACCACCGCCGCGGCCGCCGGCCAGCAGGGCGTGGTGCGCCGTGACCCCTTCGCCATGCTGCCCTTCATGGGCTACAACCTGAGCGACTACTTCCGGCACTGGCTCGACCTGGGCCGCAAGCTCCAGGCCTCGGGCGCCACGCTGCCCAAGATCTACACCACCAACTGGTTCAGGAAGGGCGAGGACGGCAAGTTCGTCTGGCCTGGCTACGGCGAGAACATGCGCGTGCTCAAGTGGATCATCGACCGGGTCGACGGTCAGGCCGACGGCGCCGAGCATGTCTTTGGCGTGTCGCCGCGCTACGGCGACCTGAACTGGACCGGCCTGGACTTCAGCAGCGCGCAGTTCGACAGCGTCACCAGCCTCGACAAGGACGCCTGGCTGGCCGAGCTGAAGCTGCACGAGGAACTGTTCGGTCGCCTGGCCCACGGCTTGCCGCAGGAGCTGCCGCAGACCAAGGCCGCCATCGAGGAACGGCTGGCCGCCTGAGCCCCTGGGCGCCGGGGGCAGGACGACGGGCCTGCCCCCGGGCGCGCTGCCGCCACCGCCGCCGCATGCACGGTGGCTGTGGCAGTCCACTCGCGCGTGCGATCAAACGCGGGAAATCCTGACAGGCAGAACTGGAAAAACGAAACACCCCGGGCGCTCCGCAACCTTTCCAATCGTTGTCGCCGTAACGGTTCTTGCCGCACGGCGATTTCGTTTCATCAAGGAGTCTCCATTGCGCAGAAAAAATATTTCCCTGTTCGTCGGCGCCCTGGCGCTCGTCGCCTCGTCGGCGTTTGCACAGACCGGCCACGCGCCTGCCACCACGCCGCATGCAGCGGGCACGACCAGCACCCCGAGCGCCCCGAGCGCCGCGAACACGCCGGCCACGGGCAACCAGCCCGCACCCGTCGTCATGCTGGTGCCGGTCCAGATTTCGAATCAGGCGCTCGAATCGGGCTGCTGGGCCCAGTTCTACGACGAACGCGATTTCAAGGGTGACATCCTGACGCTCGTCGGCCCGGCCGAGTTCAGCGGCCTGGACAACGGCAGCGGTCGCCAGCTCAAGCGCAACATCGACAGCCTGGTGCTGGGCTCCAAGGCCACCCTGCACGTCTACGAACACCAGATGTTCAAGGACCGCTCGGTCCAGTTCGGCCCCAACGCTCGGGAGGCCGGGCTGGTCCGCAAGCTGGGCTTCGGCGGCCGGATCCAGTCCCTGAAGCTGGACTGCGCCACCTGAGCGAGGCCGCGCCGCATCAGCCGCAGGCGCGGCTGACGCGGCTGACGCGGCCAGTGCCATGAGGATGGCACGGTTGGCTCCCCTGTCAGGGTCACGCTTGACCCAGCGCACGGCGAATCTGCTGCTCTTCCAGGTCCAGTTCCTCGCCGAGCGTGCGGTGGGTCTCGACGTCGATCTCGTCGGTCTGCTGCGCGAGCTTTTCGCGCGCGGCCTCGATGGCGAGCAGGCGCAGCTGGTACTGGGCATCGAGTTCGCCGCTCTTGCTCTCCAGGTCCTGCCCCGCGACGCTGGCGCGCTCGGCCCGCACCTCGTACTCCCCGACCAGTTGCGCGGCCGCACCGGCGTGCACGGGCGTCTCCTGGATGTCCAATTGCGACTTGACCGCATCGCGCGCCGCCGTGGCGATCTCCGCGCGCGCCTGGGCGGTGGAGGGCGCGATGCCCGCCTCCGGCTCGGCTACGCCGAGGCGTCGCACCACCCAGCCGAGCGTCGTGCCCTGGACCACGAGCGTCGCGAAGATGGAGCAAAACGCCAGGAACACGATGATGTCGCGCCCGGGGAACCCGGCCGGCAGCGCCAGCGCGGCCGCCAGGCTCACGACGCCGCGCATGCCGGCCCACGACAGCACCGCCGCATGGCTCCAGCGCGGCAGCCCGTCCGATGCGGCCGACGACGGCAGGCGCCGCGCCAGCCAAGTGCTCGCGAACACCCACACGAACCGGCTGGCGATCAGGGTGAGCGCCACCGCCACCGCCAGCCCGGCGAGCCGGGCCGGGTTGTAGTCGGTCAGCCGCGCGACGATGCCGCGCAGCTGCAGCCCGATCAGCATGAAGACCAGGCTGGCCAGCAGGAACTCGGTGAAGTTCCAGACGGCGCCCAGGTCCAGCCGCGTGCGGGCGGTGAATTCGGCGTGCTGCTGGCGGCCCAGCACGAGCCCGCACGCCACCGCGGCCAGCACCCCCGAGGCGTGCAGGCGCTCGGCCACCAGGTAGGCGACGAAGCCGGCGAGCAGGCTGACCGTGATGTCGAGCATGGTGTCGTCCACGCGCGCGAACACCCACATCGCCGCGCGGCCCACCCCCCAGCCGACCAGCGCACCGCCGCTCGCCGCGCCGACGAACTGCAGCGCGCCGTGCGCGTAGCTGACGCTGACAGTGGCCACCGCGGCGACCGCGAAGCGGTAGAGCACCAGCGAGGAAGCATCGTTGATGAGGCTCTCGCCCTCCAGCACGATGACGAGCCGCCGCGGCAGGTTGAAGCGCCTGAGCACCGAGGCGGCCGCCACCGCGTCGGGCGGCGCCACGATCGCGCCGAGCGCCACCGCCGCCCACCAAGGCAGGTCGGGCACCATCAGCCGGGCCACCAACGCCACCGCCGCCGCGCTAAAGAACACGGCGCCGACGGCCAGCAGCAAGATCGGCCGCAGGTTCGAGCGAAACCCCACCCAGTCGGTGCGGTAGGCGCTGGCCTGCAGCAGCGGCGGCAGGAACAGCGCGAGCGCCAGCTCCGGGTTCAACCCGATCACCGGCAGCCCCGGCACGAAGGCCAGCGCCATGCCGCCTAGCACCAGCGGCACCGCCAGCGGGATGCCGAGACGTTGCGCCAGCCATGCCAGCGCCACGCAGAACGCGACGAGTAGCAGAAGGATTTCAAAGGCAGCCATTCGGTGGATCACTTCGGGCGATGGGGACAGGAGTCCTGGGCGGCATCCGGCGTCGGGCCGGCGGCATCGGGAAAACCACGCCGCCGCAAGCGGCGTGGCCAGCGTGTAATCGACGCTCCACTGTAGCGTCCGCCCCATGAACCCTGTCACCCGCTTTCCCTTTTCGGCCCTGGGCCTCGCCACGCTGGCGGCCTTGCTCGGTGCGTGCGCCAGCACGCCAGCGCCCGGCAGCCGCAGCGTGCAGATCGAGCGCACCACGTACGGCATCGCACACATCACCGCCGGCGACCATGAGGGCATCGGGTTCGGCGTCGCCTACGCGCATACGCAGGACAACGTCTGTCAGACCGCCGAGCACCTGCTCACGGTGCGCGGCGAGCGCTCCCAGTTCTTGGGTGCGCAGGGCAGCGGAGAACTGGGCCTGGGCCGCCTGCCCAATGCCCAGATCGACCTGTTCGTGCGCATGCACATGGACGATGCGGCCCTCGCCCGAGCCGCGGCCACCGCCAGCGCCGACACGCAGGCGATGCTGCGCGGCTACGTGGCCGGCTACAACCGCTACCTGCGGGATGTCGGTCCCGAAGGCCTGCCCGAGTCCTGCCGCGGCAAGCCGTGGGTCCGGCCGATGTCGCTGGCCGACCTGTCGCGCGCCACCGAGCAGTCGATGATCCTCGGCGGGCTCGGCGCGCTGGCCGGCGCCGTGCTGGCCGCCGCGCCGCCCGCGCC
>JAQGLP010000512.1 GCA_028292835.1 Variovorax sp. | reverse complement strand
GGCGAGAACGGCGCGACCAACGACGTGGCCATCCTGCGTCCGCCGGGCCGCGCGCCGATCCTGCTTGCGATCTACCTGACGGAGACCAAGGCGCCCGCACCCGCGCGCAGCAAGACGCTGGCGTCGGTGGCGGAGGCAGTCGCGGCCTGGGCCTGATCAGTCGGCCTTCACGCTCGCCGTCTCGATCACCCGGCCCCGCTTCACGGTCTCGCGCTTGTTGATCGATGACGACGGGCGGGCGAGCCCTACAGCGGCAACACCGCGAGCGGGTCCGGGTGCGCCAGCCACTGCGCGAACTCGTCCGCCAGCCGCCGGGCCTCGGCCGCTGCCCGGCTCCAGGCCTCTACCCGTGACGGCGTGTCGCTGCCGTAGCGCAGAAAATCGCCGCGGTCGGGCAGTTTGCCGTTGGGCAGCGTTCGAATCCAGTCCGGGGCGGGCGCCAGCACCACCGCGCGGTCGAGGAAGCCGCTCGCCCGGTGGCGCCAGCGCAGGCCCTTGTCGAGCCAGCCGGGCACTACGGCCTGCTGGAAGTGCGGGTACAGCACGATGCCGTCGCCGGCGCGGTAGTCCAGGTGCAGGTGGTAGTCGGTGATGCCGCCGTCCCAGTAGGCGCCGCGCGGTGCGCCCGGGATGTCGTGCACCGCCTCGAGCATGAACGGAATCGAGCACGAGGCCTGCAGCGCCGGCTCGAAGTTGGCCTCGGTCAGCGCGACCTGGCGCGTGCGGAAATCGCGCGTGCCGAACGGCAGCACCGCGCCAGCGCTGGAGAACACCACGCGCTCCAGCCAGGCGCCCAGCGCCTTGCGGTGCACACCGTTGGCGATGAACGCACCCAGGTAGCCCAGCGGCGTGCGCGCCCGCCCCTCGCGCCCGAGGATGTGGCGCCCGCGCGAGGCGATGACGTGCAGCCGAAAGCGCGGATGCCCCAGCACCTCGGCCGCGCGACCGCCGTAGAAACTGTGCAGGCCTTGCGCGAACTGCTCGCTCAGCTGCCTTGCCGTCAACCTTGTCTGGCCCGGCGGCACCTCGAAGCGCTGATGGATGTAGCCGTGCTCGAACTGCTCGAAGGCACCCCGGGCATCGTCCATGCAGGCGTTGGCGAGCCGCCAAGCGCCGATCGAGGCGCCCACCAGGTCGATCGGCTGCTCCGAGCGCGGGAGCCAGTCGGCGAACACGAAGCGGTCCAGCGGCCCGAGAATCAGGCCCTTGGGGCCGCCGGCCGCGCCGGGAATGATGCGCACGTCCTGCGGACGCAACCCCTGTCGTGCGATGTGCTCCCGGGCCAGCGGACCGGCGTGGATGCGAAGCGCTTTCATGCGCTGGACTTTATCGAACAGGCGCGTGCGAGAGGGGGTGCGGCCCGGCGCCGGCGCACCCGCGACGCGGCGGCACCGCCACTGGCAGAAAAAAAATCGGCTTTCTCTACTGCTTGCCGATTTCGGTCAGCAGGCGTGTGACCAGGTAGAGGCGCGGCACGATGGAATCGATTTCGATGAATTCGTCTTTCGCGTGGTAGCCAAAGCCCGCGAGGCCGAAGCTCTCTACCACCGTGGCCTTGCCCGAGCGGCCCGCGAAGCCGGCATCGGTGCCGCCGCCGGTCATCGGTGTGAGGGCCAGCTCGCGGTCGATCTCCTTGTAGATGGCCTGGGCCTTCTCGGCCAGCGCACGGCCCTTGTCGCCCGCCAGGAAGGCCGGGCGCCCCACCTCGACCTTGACCGTGGTTTCGGTGTCGGGGATCAGCTTGCTGCTCGCCACCTTAGCCTGCAGCGCGGCGTCGAGCTTCTTTTCCGCGCCGGGTTGGGTGATCCGGATGTCCCCGAGCGCCTGCGCCTTCTCGGTGATCTGGTTGATCGGCCCGGTGGCGCGTGCCACCGTCCAGTTCAGCGTGGCGCCGGGAATGTCCTTGGCGATATCGCGGGTCTGCAGCATCTGGTGCGACAGTTCGTAGAGCGCATTGCGCCCGAGTTCGGGCGCGGCGCCGGCGTGCGCGGCGCGTCCTTTCACGTCCAGCGTGGCCTGCGCGATACCGGCCGCGCCGAGCAGCAGCGATTCGCCATTGGCGACCGATTTCGCCGCGGTCGGCTCGAACGAAAGTACCGTGTCCTGCTGGTCGGCCATGCTGGCGATCAGTTCGCTTGAACCGATGGAGCCGACCTCCTCGTCCGGATTGAACAGCACGGTGAGCGTGTCGTAGTCGCGCCAGCCTGCGTCGGCCAGGATCTTGAGCGACGCCAGGATGACCGCGATGCCGCCCTTATCGTCCGCGATGCCCGGACCGTAGATGCGGTTGCCATCCACCTTGTACGGCTGCGTGCCGAGAATGCCCGCCGGGTACACCGTGTCCATGTGGGCCTGCAGCATGATTTTCCGCTTGCCGGTGCCCTTTTGCGTGCCGAGGACGATGTCGGCGCCCGCGCCGGGCGCGGCCTTGCGACGCTCGGTCTTGAAGCCGGCGCCCTTGAGGCGACTGTCGACCAGATCGGCCATCTTGCGCAGGCCCTCGACGTTGAGGCTGCCCGATTCGATCAGCACCATCTCCTTGAGGCTGTCGACCACCGCCGGTTGCGCTGCCTCGGCGGCCGCAAGCAGTTTGGCGTCGGGCGCGGCCTGGACCGCGGTCGCGGCGAGCGCCAGGCAGCACGCCAGGGCGACGGAGGAAAAAACGGCGGAAAGGCGTTAGTTCGGCATGACGGGGGTGTGAAGGGTTGAAAGGGCCGCTGCAGCTTAGCAGCCGCGGCAGCGCCGTTTTCGCGGTTTCTTCACACCCGAGTCCACGTACCGGATCGTCTTCCGGCTCAGGCCCATCCTTCGTAGGTCGCTATCAAATCCATAGCACCCGCTGCCGCGCAGGTGACTTCTACTTGCGCAGCCCCTGCAGCTTGGCGAACGCACTCGCCATCTGTCCCGCCGGCTGCGGCGCATTGTCGCGGCGTGGGGCCTGCTGAGCGCGCCCCGCGCCCTCGAAGCGGTTGTCGCGCGGGCCGTCACGGCGCGGCGGCGCGGCATCAAGCTTCATCGACAGGGCGATGCGCTTGCGCGCCATGTCAACCTCCATCACCTTGACCCGCACGATGTCGCCGGTCTTGACGATCTCGCGCGCATCGTTGACGAACTTGTGGGAGAGCTGGCTGACATGCACCAGGCCGTCCTGGTGCACGCCGAGGTCGACGAAGGCGCCGAACTGCGCGACGTTGCTCACGGTGCCTTCGAGCACCATGCCTTCGACCAGGTCCTTGATGTCTTCCACGCCATCGTTGAAGCGCGCCACCTTGAAATCAGGGCGCGGATCGCGGCCGGGTTTCTCGAGTTCGCCGAGGATGTCCTTCACCGTGATGACGCCGAATTTCTCGTTGGCGAACAGCTCGGGCTTGAGCGTCCTGAGCAGGTCGGCGCGACCCATCAGCTCGGCAATGGGCTTCCCGGTCGTCTTGATCATCCGCTCGACCACCGGATAGGTCTCGGGGTGCACGCCCGTCACGTCCAGCGGATTGGCGCCGCCGCGGATGCGCAAAAAGCCCGCGCTCTGCTCGAAGGTTTTGGGACCGAACCCGCTCACCTCCAGCAGTTGCTTGCGGGTGGAAAACGCACCATGGGCCTCGCGCCAGCGCACCACCGCCTTGGCCACGGTGGCCGACAGGCCCGAAACACGCGACAGGAGCGGCACGCTCGCGGTGTTGAGGTCCACGCCCACCGCGTTGACGCAGTCCTCGACCACCGTGTGCAGCATGCGCGTGAGCTCGCCCTGGTTCACGTCGTGCTGGTACTGGCCGACGCCAATGCTCTTGGGGTCGATCTTGACCAGTTCGGCCAGCGGGTCCTGCAGCCGGCGCGCGATGCTGGCGGCGCCGCGCAGGCTCACGTCCACGTCGGGCATCTCCTGGCTGGCGAATTCGCTTGCCGAGTAGACCGAGGCACCGGCCTCGCTCACCACCACCTTCTCGACGTTCAGGACCGGCGCGCCCGCCTGCGCCGACGTTTTTGCGAGCAGCTTGATCAGGTCCGCCGCCAGCCTGTCGGTCTCGCGGCTGGCGGTGCCGTTGCCGATGGCGATCAGGTTGACGCCGTGCCGGGCGCAAAGCTGGCCCAGCGTGTGCAGGGCGCCCTCCCAGTCGCGGCGCGGCTCGTGCGGAAAGACGGTGGCGGTCTCGACCAGCTTGCCGGTGGCATCGACCAGCGCGACCTTGACGCCGGTGCGGATGCCCGGGTCCAGCCCCATCACCACGCGCGGACCGGCCGGCGCGGCCAGCAGCAGGTCGCGCAGGTTGTCGGCAAAGACCTTGATGGCGGTCTGCTCGGCCGCCTCGCGCAGCCGCGCGAACAGGTCGCGCTCGGTCGAGAGGCTCAGCTTGACGCGCCAGGCCCAGGCCACGCACCTGCGGATCAGGTCGTCGCCGGCCCGGCCGGCGTGGCGCCAGCCCAGGCGCAGCGCGATCCGGCCTTCCGCGATCGACGGCTGGCCCGGCTCCGGCTCGACCGGCAGCACCAGCCGGGCGTCCAGCAGGTCCAGCGCGCGGCCGCGGAACACGGCGAGCGCGCGGTGCGAGGGCACGCGGCCGATCGGCTCGCGGTAGTCGAAATAGTCGCGAAACCGGGCGGCGTCCGCGCCCTCGGGGTCCTTGCCGCTTGCCAGCGTGGACTGGAACAGGCCCTCGGCCCACAGCCATTCGCGCAGTTCCCGCACCAGCGCCGCATCCTCCGCCCAGCGCTCCGAGAGGATGTCGCGCACGCCGTCGAGCACCAGAGGCACCGTCGAGAAATCGAGCCCGTCGACGGCCGGCCGGACGAAGGCGGCGGCCTCGTCGGCCGGGTTGAGCGCCGGGTCGGCGAAAAGCCGGTCGGCCAGCGGCTCGATGCCGGCCTCGCGCGCCATCTGGCCCCGGGTGCGGCGCCGGGGCTTGTAGGGCAGGTAGAGATCTTCCAGTTCCTGCTTGGTCGGCGCGCGCTCGACGGCGGCCTGCAGCTCGGGCGTCAGCTTGCCTTGCTCGCCGATGCTCTTGAGGATGGCGGCACGGCGGTCTTCCAGCTCGCGCAGGTAGCCCAGGCGCGCGTCGATCTCGCGCAGCTGGATGTCGTCGAGGCCGCTGGTGGCTTCCTTGCGGTAGCGCGCGATGAAGGGCACCGTGGCGCCGCCGTCGAGCAGCTCGACGGCGGCCTTGACCTGGTGCTCGCCCACACCGATCTCGGTGGCGAGCTGGCGAATGATCTTGTGCATGTCCTGAGGCCCCGCCTGCGCAAAGCGCGGCAGTGTGCCACAGGGGGCCGGACGAGCGCTTCTAGATCAGCCCGCGCATCGACGCCGAGGTCACGGCGTGCGCCCGGGTGCGGACCTGGAGCTTGCGGTAGACGTTGCGGATATGGGTGTTCACGGTCAGCACGCTGATCGACAGCAGCGCGGCGATCTGCGGGCTGGTCAGCCCCGCTGCGACGCGGCGCAGGACGTCTTTCTCGCGTTGCGACAAGGGCACGATGCCGACCGGGTCGCGCTGCGGCAACGCGGGCTCGCAGCCGTGGTCGAGCTTGCTCAGGAGCCGCCGCGCCAGCGTGGGCGTGATCGCCGCGCCCCCGTTGACCACCTGCAGCACGGCCTGGGCATAGTTCTGGAACCAGGAGGTCTTGAACAGGAAACCGGTAGCCCCCTGCTCGAAGGCCCGCAGGACCGGCGTCTCGTCCTCGCTGGTCGAAATGACGATGACTTCCACCTCCGGGCGGCGCGCCTTCGCATAGCCGACCAGCTCCAGGCCGCAGCCGTCCGCCAGCTGCAGGTCCACCAGCATCACCTGGAAATCCTTGCGGTCCACGAGGTGGCGGCCCTCGCGCAGGCTCGACCCCTGCGCCACGAGATCGGTGCGGCAGTCTTCCATGAGTTCGTTGACGATCACGCGGCGCGCGTGCGGGTCGTTGTCCACAACGACGACCCGAACGGGGCGGTCGAGTTGTCCCTGCATGAAATCCGGCCACGCCGGCACGCTCAGGTTGTGCAGCAGGTGCGATGGCTCGGCCGGTAACGACACGGATGACTTGCCCGACAGCGGTTGAGCGCTCGAAGGCGCCGGGTAAACACTGGTGCAACCATTCATGCCGATGTCCTCTTTCTTTTTTGCCGTTTAGGCTGTAACAGTAATTCTAAATAACTACTTTTAGAACCGAATTTTATATTTTGTGTTGCGGCGAAACCAAGTTTTCTTTTTTTTACTACCTAACTCTTGCTATGCAGGGGAGAACTCTTTATCGCAAGGGTCATCGGCATGACGCCGGCATGCGAAAACGCGGGTGAAACTGCGCTGCGCCTGCCTCATTACCTCATTGGTGCCATAAGCTGCGGCGATGAACTCCCCCAAGCGCTTCCTCGGTACGCTGCTGCGGGGCGTGGTCACCGCCCTGCTCGTGCCGCTGCTTCTCTTTGAGGAATGGGGCTGGGCGCCGCTGGCGGCCCTGATGGCCCGGCTGCAGCGCCTCCCGCTGTGGGCGCGGATGGAGCGACTGATCGCCGGGTTGCCGCCGTGGGGTGCGCTGCTCGTGTTCTTCTTGCCGGTGCTGGCGCTGTTTCCCATCAAGCTGCTGGCGCTCTACCTGCTCGGACTCGGCCATTACAGCAGCGCGCTGGTGCTGCTGCTGGGCGCCAAGCTGGTCGGCACGGCCGTGGTGGCCCGGCTGTTCCAGCTGACGCAGCCTGCGTTGATGCGCATCGCCTGGTTTGCCCGCTGGTACCCGCGCTGGAAGGCATGGAAGGACGAGGTGCTCGCGCGGGTTCGCCAGAGCGCGCCCTGGCGGGCCGTGCGCGCACTCAAAACGGGCACGCGGCGCTGGTGGCGCATGCTGCGACGCGCCGGCTGAGAGTGCCATCGATTCAATAGCAAGGGATGTCCGCACGGGCAGCGCCCGCCCCCGTTTTCAGCTTGTCCCAGGACAGTGGACAGCAAGCGCCACCTTCGCGCAACGCGATCTCGGCTGTTGCATCGCTCCTATTTTTACCCGGGCAATATGCTATTCTGATTTGACCCGGATAAAAATAACGTCTCAGAAAACCCGTCATGCCCTCTGCCCTTGCCTGCCCGTCGCCCGCTTCGGCGAACGACCTCCTCACCGTCTTCGCCGGCTTCAACCGGATCGCCAATGGCCGACGCAGCGACGTCGTGGCAAAGCTGCGCACCGCGTCGCTGGCGCCAGACACGCCGCTGCTCGTCTTCGACGACGCCACCGGCGCGCCGCTCGATCTTGACCTGCGCGTGCCCACGGACCCTGCGGGGCCTCCTGCCGCGAACCCGACAGAAGCAACGGAGGCGCCCCTCCGTGGCGTCGGCCGCCCCCGGCTGGGCGTGGTGGCGCGCGAGGTGACGCTGCTGCCGCGCCACTGGGACTGGCTCAACCGCCAGCCCGGGGGCGCCTCGGTCGCGTTGCGGCGGCTGGTGGAGGAAGCCCGCCGCGTCCACCAGGGGCGCGACACCGTGCGCGAGTCGCGCGAGGCGACCTACCGCTTCATGACCGCCATCGCCGGCGGCCTGGCCGGCTTCGAGGAGGCCGCGCGCGCGCTGTTCGCGGGCGACCGAACGCGCTTCAAGATGCTGGTCGAGCCGTGGCCGGAGGATGTGCGTGTCCATTTGGCCGAACTCTCGAGCGCCGCCTGGAGTGGCGCATGAAACGGGTCGATTCGCCTGCCGGCACCGCCGGAGCGCCGGAGCCAACAGCGCCATCCGCGCGTCCCGCTCAGCCTTCGCCGCCGCACCTGCGCGTGCAGGACCCCCGGCCGCTGTGGCGGGTCTGCCTGGCGTTCCTGGCGCCGATGCTGTTGAGCAACATCCTGCAGTCGCTGTCGGGCACGCTCAACAACGTGTATGTCGGCCAGATGCTGGGCGTGGGTGCGCTGGCGGCGGTATCGAGCTTTTTTCCGGTGATGTTCTTCTTCATCGCCTTCACCATCGGGCTGGGCGCGGGCGCCTCCGTCATGATCGGGCAAGCCTGGGGGGCGCGCGACGCCGCCAAGTGCAAGGCGGTGGCTGGCACCACGCTCGCGGTGGGGGTCGCCTTCGGACTGCTGGTGGCGCTGTTCGGGGGCTTCTTCACGCAGCCCCTGCTGGTCGCGCTCGGGACGCCGCCCGACATCCTGGCCGACGCCACGCGCTACGCGCGCATCATCCTGATCGCCATGCCGGGGCTGTTCGTGTTCCTGCTGTCCACCGCCATGCTGCGCGGCGTGGGCGACACGGTCACGCCGCTCTACACGCTCGCCATTTCCACGGTGATCGGCCTGGCGCTCACGCCGGCGCTGATCCGCGGCTGGCTCGGCCTGCCGATGCTGGGCGTGGCCAGCGGCGCGGCGGCCACCGTGGTGTCGTTCGTGGTGGCCACGACCTGGCTCGGTTTTCGTCTGCGCGCGATCAAGAGCCCGTTGGCGCCCGACATTGGCTTCGTGCGCCAGCTGCGCATCGACCCGAGGATCCTGCGCACCGTGCTCCGCGTGGGCGTTCCGACCGGCGTGCAGATGATAGTGATCTCGCTGGCCGAACTGGCGCTGCTCTCGATGGTCAACGGCTTCGGCTCGAACGCCACGGCGGCGTACGGCGCGGTCAACCAGGT
>JAQGLP010000486.1 GCA_028292835.1 Variovorax sp. | reverse complement strand
GCGTGCCGTGCAGGTTTTCACGCGCAAGGAAGACCGGGCGAGCGGCGGATTATGGAGTCCCGGTCGATGCGGCCCTGGCAAGAGTTAAAAGCCTGGCCAAAGAAAGGACTCGTGGTGCCCGGGGCCGGAATCGAACCGGCACACCTTTCGGTGGGGGATTTTGAGTCCCCTGCGTCTACCAATTTCACCACCCGGGCACGGAGGAAGCAGCCGGAAATTATGGCACAGTGCTCGCCATGAACTATATGACGATCGAAGATGCGATTGGCGGGACGCCCCTGGTGGCGCTGCAGCGCATCGATGCGGCCGCCAACGCGCAGCGTGGCAATGTCATCCTCGGCAAGCTGGAAGGCAACAATCCGGCCGGCTCGGTGAAGGACCGGCCGGCCCTCTCGATGATCCGGCGCGCCGAGGAGCGCGGCGACATCCACCCGGGCGACACGCTGATCGAGGCCACGTCGGGCAACACTGGCATCGCGCTGGCGATGGCCTCGGCCATCAAGGGCTATCGCATGGTGCTGATCATGCCCGAGGACCTCTCGATCGAGCGCGCCCAGACCATGAAAGCCTATGGCGCGGAGCTCGTGCTCACGCCCAAGAGCGGGGGCATCGAGTACGCCCGCGACCTGGCCGACCAGATGGTGGCGCAGGGCAAGGGCCACATGCTCGACCAGTTCTCCAATCCCGACAACCCGCGCATCCACTACGAGACCACGGGACCCGAGATCTGGGAAGGTACGGCCGGGCGCATCACGCACTTCGTCAGCGCCATGGGCACGACCGGCACCATCACCGGTGTGTCGCACTTCCTGAAGGAGAAGAACCCGGCGATTCAGGTGATCGGCGCCCAGCCGGGCGAAGGTTCGCGCATCCCCGGCATCCGCAAGTGGCCGCAGGAGTACCTGCCGAGGATCTTCGATCCGGACTGCGTCGACCGGACGATCAACGTGAGCCAGGACGATGCCGAGGAACTGTGCCGCCGCCTGGCGCGCGAGGAGGGCATCTTTGGCGGCATCTCGGCCGCCGGTGCGCTGTGGGTGGCGCTGGAAGTCGCCAAAACGGTGGAAAACGCCACCATCGTCTTCGTGGTGTGCGACCGTGGCGATCGCTACCTCTCGACCGGGGTGTTCCCGGCATGAGGAGCGTCGAATCACGCTCCAGTGCACGTTTCGCCTGCGAAGTTAGCTATTAAAAGTGTAGCAATGATCTTTGAACCGAAATTCTGTCCCGCCTGCGCCACGCCACTGGCCTGGATCGAGGCCATCGAAGACAGCGGAGCCACCACGCGGCTGCGCTGCCAGGCTTGCGACTGGACCCATTGGAACAACCCGACGCCGGTGCTGGCCGCCATCGTCGAGTACCGCGGCCAAGTGCTGCTGGCGCGCAACGCCGCGTGGCAGAAGGGGATGTATGCACTGATCACCGGGTTCATGGAGGCGGGCGAGACGCCCGAGCAGGGCATCGCGCGCGAGATCAAGGAAGAAACCAACCTCGACACGAGCGCGCTCGGCCTGGTCGGCGTCTACGACTTCCAGCGCATGAACCAGGTGATCATCGCCTACCACGCGGTGGCCGATGGCGAGGTGCGGCTGTCGCCCGAGCTGGTCGACTACCGGCTCTACGACCTCGAAGCGATCCGGTGCTGGCCGGCCGGCACCGGCTACGCGCTGGCGGACTGGCTGCGCTCGCGCGGCCATGTGCCGCAGTTCGTGGAGTGGCCCAAGCCGGAGGCGGTCCCGACCGCGCCCGCGACCTGAGCCGCGCACCCTCGAGAAACCCAGATGCACATCGACAAAGAACTCGACACGCGCGGCCTGAATTGCCCGCTGCCCATCCTGAAGGCCAAGAAGTCGCTCAACGACATGCAGAGCGGCCAGCTGCTCAAGGTCGTGTCGACCGACGCCGGCTCGCTGCGCGATTTCCAGGCCTTCGCGCGGCAGACCGGCAACGCGCTGGTCGAGCAGCAGACCGTCGGCGCGGACTTCATCCACGTCCTGCGCCGGCGCTGAGGTCCGCACCATGAAACGAGGTTTTCGCATGGCCGGTCTGGCAGCAGCGCTGGCGGCACTGGCTGCGGCGGCCTGGGCGCTCGGGGCGCAGGGCGGCGAGCAGACAACACGCATCACCGTGCCGCCGGCCGATGTCGCCTCGGCCGTGCCACTGGCGGTGCTGGGCGACTCGAACAGCCATTCCTACCAGGACAACGTCTCGTTTCGCCCCGGCGCACGCGAGCGCGGGGGCGCCCTGCGCCCGCGCACGCTGCAATGGACCGAGGTGCTGGCGCGCCTGCGCGGCCGGGAGATCGACCTGGGCGAATGGGGCACCTGGGGCCATGCCGGCGCGGTGGCGCAGGGGCGCGAACTGCTGGGCCTGCGCGGCGACCGGGCCCCGCGCAAGGCGGACTACCTCTACAACTTCGCCAATTCCGGCGCGGGGTGCCGCGACCTGACGGAAGGCCGCTTTCGCCAGGCACCGCGGTTGCTGGCCCTGATGGGCGACGAGCCCGAGCGGTGGCGGCGCGGCGTGGTGGTGATCCGCATCGGCCTGAACGACTGGGGCGGCCTGCTCGACCTCCAGTCGCGCGAGCCGGCGGCGCCCCCGGTGCGGGCCGCCACCGCCACCTGCGCCGATCGCATCCGCCAGACCCTGGCGCTGATCCATGCGGCCCATCCCGAAACCCGCGTGGTGATCGTGGGCATCGGCAACGAGGCGGACGACCCGGCCCAATTCGACAAGTGGCGTTCGGGCGCCGAAATGGCGAACATCAAGACCGCCCTGGCGAGCTTCAACGGGGCACTGCGCCAACTGGCTGCCGGCAATGCGCGCGTGTCGTTCTTCGACGACCTGGCGTGGTTCGAAAAACTCTGGGGCACGCGTGACGCCCAGGGCCGCCCCGCCTACAAGACCGTCGCGCTGGGCTCGTTGCGGGTGACCAACACGGCAGGGGACGACCCGCGCAACGCCCTGGTGGCCGACCACCACGCCGGCCTGGTATGGAACGCCCTGTGGGCGCAAGCCCTCGTCATCCACCTGCGCGACGCCTTCGGCCTGCCGCTGACGCCGATCGGCGACAAGGAACTGGCCGGCTTCGTCGAGGCGCTGGTCGGCCGTGGCGTGGCCCCGTCCGCCGTCAGGACGCCGGGCGCCTGAGCGCGCCGGGCGCGGACTGCCGTGCCTGGCTCTGTCTTGCTTCGCGGCAGTGTCCTCGGCGCCGACCGCGTCCGGGCCGCGGTCAGCGCGGGTTGCTGATGCCGCTCGCAACGTGTCCCGAGGGTACATGCAGC
>JAQGLP010000480.1 GCA_028292835.1 Variovorax sp. | reverse complement strand
GCCAAGGTTACTGCGCAATGCCCGCGCAAACCTGGCGCGCCGACCTGGTTGCCCTGCCGGCGCCGCGGGTGGCCCTCGCTCGCGCGGATAATCCGCGCCCATGCCGGACGTCCTCAATCCTCCTTCGTTCGTGCGGCGCGTGCTGCCGGTGTTCCAGGGCTTCGACGGATTCCTCGCGTTCGCCGTGTTCCTGCTGGCCTGCGCCGGACTGCTCACCATGTACTCGTCGGGCTGGGACCACGGCTCGCGCTTCCTGGACCACGGCCGCAACATGCTGCTGGCGGGCTTCATCATGTTCGTGGTGGCGCAGGTGCCGCCGCAGCGCCTGATGAGCGCGGCGGTGCCGCTCTACACGCTGGGCGTGGCGCTGCTGGTGGCGGTGGCGGTCTTCGGCATCACCAAGAAGGGCGCCAGGCGGTGGATCAACGTCGGCGTGGTGATCCAGCCCAGCGAGATCCTGAAGATCGCCATGCCGCTGATGCTGGCCTGGTGGTTCCAGCGGCGCGAGGGCCAGCTGCGGCCGCTCGATTTCGCCGTCGCCACCGCGCTACTGGCGGTGCCGGTGGGGCTCATCATGAAGCAGCCCGACCTGGGCACGTCGCTGCTGGTGCTGGCCGCCGGGCTGTCGGTGATCTTCTTCGCCGGGCTGTCATGGAAGCTGATCGTGCCGCCCGTGGCCATCGGCCTCGTGGCCATCGCGCTCATCGTGGGTTACGAGTCGACCCTGTGCGCCGACGGCTTCGACTGGCGCGTGCTGCACGACTACCAGAAGCAGCGCGTGTGCACGCTGCTCGATCCGACCACCGACCCGCTCGGCAAGGGCTTCCACATCATCCAGGGGATGATCGCCATCGGCGCGGGCGGCGTGCGCGGCCGCGGCTTCATGCAGGGCACGCAGACGCACCTGGAGTTCATCCCCGAGCGCACCACCGACTTCATCTTCGCGGCCTATTCGGAGGAGTTCGGGCTGGTGGGCAACCTGCTGCTGATCGCCGCTTTCATCTTCCTGGTCTTTCGCGGGCTGGCGATCGCGCTGGAGGCGCCGACGATGTTCTCGCGCCTCCTGGCTGGCGCGGTCACGATGATCTTCTTCGCCTATGCTTTCGTGAACATGGGCATGGTCAGCGGCATCCTGCCGGTGGTGGGCGTGCCGCTGCCCTTCATCAGATACGGCGGCACGGCGATGGTCACGCTCGGACTGGGGCTGGGCATCCTGATGTCGATCGCGCGCAGCAAACGGTTGATCCAAAGCTGACTCTGCCAGGGGCTTGCCTGGCGTGGCCGGCGCAGCCAGGTCCGTTCGTGGAACGCCGCGGAACCGGCTCCGCCGGGCCGCCGGTGTTGCCCCCGGCCGGGGGAAGGCGAAGCGGACACGCAGTGCCGCGCAGCCTGGGGGCGAGCAATAATCCTTTCATGATCTCCCGCGAACCCACCATCGAGCGCCTCGCCACGGCGCAGCAGCTCCTGCTCACCCCGTTCGGCCTCGACGAGTCGCACCTCGCGCGCGCGCTGGCCGAAATCAACGCGCACAAGGTCGACGATGCCGATCTCTACTTCCAGTACACGCGCAGCGAGGGCTGGAGCCTGGAGGAGGGCATCGTCAAGACCGGCAGCTTCAGCATCGACCAGGGCGTGGGCGTGCGCGCCGTCAGTGGCGAGAAAACCGCCTTTGCCTACTCCGACGACATCTCCGAGGCCGCGCTGCTCGACGCCGCCCGCACCGTGCGGTCGATTTCGGCCACGGCCCGCACGGGGCGGGCCAAGGTTGCTACCAGGAAGATAGCGTCCAGCCGCTCGCTGTACGGCGGCATCGACCCGATCTCGACGCTCGACAGCAGCGCCAAGGTCCACCTGCTCGAGAAGACCGAGCAGCTCGCGCGCAGCCGCGACCCGCGCGTGGCGCAGGTGATGGCGGGGCTGGCCAGCGAGTACGACGTGGTGCTGGTGGCGCGCGCCGACGGCACGCTGGCGGCCGACGTGCGCCCGCTGGTGCGGCTGTCGGTGACGGTGATCGCCGAGGAGGGCGGGCGGCGCGAGATCGGCTCGGGCGGCGGCGGCGGGCGTTTCGGTCTGGCGTATTTCGACGATGCACGCATCGCCGAGTACGTCGACCAGGCCGTGAACGCGGCGCTCACCAACCTCGACGCGCGCCCGGCGCCGGCCGGCGAGATGACGGTGGTGCTCGGCCCGGGCTGGCCGGGCATCCTGCTGCACGAGGCGATCGGCCACGGGCTGGAGGGCGACTTCAACCGTAAGGGCTCCAGCGCGTTTTCCGGGCGCATCGGCGAGCGCGTGGCGGCCAAGGGCGTCACGGTGCTCGACGACGGCACCCTCGCCGACCGTCGCGGCTCGCTCAACGTCGACGACGAGGGCAATGCCAGCCAGCGCAACGTACTGATCGAGGACGGCATCCTGAAGGCCTACATCCAGGATTCGCTCAACGCGCGCCTGATGAAGACCCGCCCCACCGGCAACGGCCGGCGCGAGAGCTACGCCCACGTGCCGATGCCGCGCATGACCAACACTTACATGCTGGGCGGCGACAAGGACCCGAAGGAGATCGTCGCCAGCATCGAGCGCGGCCTCTACGCCACCAATTTCGGCGGCGGCCAGGTCGACATCACCAGCGGCAAGTTCGTGTTCTCGGCGAGCGAGGCCTACTGGGTCGAGAACGGGAAGGTCCAGTACCCGGTCAAGGGCGCCACCATCGTCGGCAACGGGCCCGATGCGCTCACGCGCGTCACCATGATCGGCAACGACATGGCGCTCGATTCGGGCGTGGGCACCTGCGGCAAGGAAGGCCAGAGCGTGCCGGTCGGCGTCGGCCAGCCGACCTTGCGCATCGACGGGCTGACGGTGGGCGGCACCGCCTGATAATCCGTCTCTCCATCCACCCCCGAGGAGGCTTGTCCATGAAACTCAATTCGACTTTCGTCCTGTCGCTCGCGATGGGCGCGGCGCTGCTCGGCGCCGGCTGCACGTCGGTGCGAGAGCGCGTCGATGCGCTGAGGCAGCCCGCCACGCCGGCCGCCGCGACCACCGCCACGGCCAGTGCCCCGGCGGGTGCCAGGGCCGGAATGGACGCGCGCGGCAATGTCATTGATTCGTCCAAGATCGAGGCTGGCAGCGGCCGCACGGTCAAGGGGATCAACGATTTCGAGGGCGAGATCACGGGCAACCCGGCGCCGGGCAGCAAGTTCACCCAACTGCAGATCGGCATGTCCACCAAGCAGGTCACGGACCTGATCGGCCCGCCGACCGACCAGGGCGCCTACGTCACGGGCA
The DNA here is from genome assembly GCA_028292835.1 of Variovorax sp. Classification (GTDB taxonomy): domain Bacteria; phylum Pseudomonadota; class Gammaproteobacteria; order Burkholderiales; family Burkholderiaceae_C; genus Variovorax. Next base: position 1,878 of record JAQGLP010000480.1, on the reverse strand, counting down.
AGGCCTGGATTCCGTTTTACTTCGGCGCCGACCGGCATCGCTTCGAAATGGCCTACAAGGGCCAGGGGCGGCTGATCTTCGCGGGCGGCGGCATGGGCAACTTCTCCAGCGGCAACCTGATCTGGATCATCCACAACCCCAACGAGACGGGCTACCGCTGACGCGAGCGGAACGCGTGGCCGTCCGGACGGCCAGCAGGGCTCCAGCGGCTTTCGTGCTACATTGCCGCTCCATGCATTCCCGCGCCGCCTTCTTCTTTTCCTACTTCTGGTTCCCGGATTCCGGCGGACGAGAGGCGAGCGCGTAAAGCAGACAGACACCCTCCCAAAACCGCCGGCGCCACAAGCCCGGCGGTTTTTTTGTGCCTATTCCGTCCCAAGCAAGGAGCTTCCCGATGACCAAGCCCAACGCCACCGCCAGCGACAACTGGTATGCGAACGTCGAAAAAACCAGCCAGACCGACGACGAACGCATCCAGGACATCACCGTGCTGCCTCCTCCCGAACACCTCATCCGCTTCTTCCCGATCCGCGGCACGCCGGTAGAGGCGCTGATCACCGGCACCCGCCGCGCCATCCACGACATCATGGCCGGCACGGACGACCGGTTGCTGGTGGTGATGGGCCCGTGCTCGATCCACGACCCGGCCGCCGCGCTCGAGTACGCCCGGCGCCTGAAGGCCGAGCGCGAGAAACATGCCGGCACGCTGGAGATCGTGATGCGCGTGTACTTCGAGAAGCCGCGCACCACGGTCGGCTGGAAGGGCCTCATCAACGACCCCTACCTGGACGAAACCTTCCGCATCGACGAGGGCCTGCGCATCGCGCGCCAGCTCCTGATCGACATCAACCGGATGGGCCTGCCGGCGGGCAGCGAGTTCCTCGACGTGATCTCGCCGCAGTACATCGGCGACCTGATCGCCTGGGGCGCCATCGGAGCCCGCACCACCGAAAGCCAGGTGCACCGCGAACTGGCCTCGGGCATCTCGGCACCGATCGGCTTCAAGAACGGCACCGACGGCAACATCCGCATCGCCACCGACGCGATCCAGGCGGCGGCGCGCGGGCACCACTTCCTGTCGGTGCACAAGAACGGCCAGGTCGCCATCGTGCAGACCAACGGCAACCGGGACTGCCACGTGATCCTGCGCGGCGGCAAGGCGCCCAACTACGATGCGGCCAGCGTGGCGGCGGCCTGCCGCGATTTGGAGGCCGCTGGCCTGCCGCCCACGCTGATGGTCGACTGCAGCCACGCCAACAGCGCCAAGCAGCATCAGAAGCAGCTCGACGTCGTGGCGGACATCGCCGCACAGGTCGCCGGCGGCAGCCGGAGCGTATTCGGCCTGATGGTGGAGAGCCACCTGAACCCCGGCGCGCAGAAATTCACGCCGGGCCAGCACCGCGCAGCCGACCTGCACTACGGCCAGAGCATCACCGACGCCTGCCTGGGCTGGGACGATTCGGCGGACCTGCTGGAGACGCTCGCGCAGGCCGTGCGGCAGCGCCGGGGCTGAAGCGGCGCGGGCGCGGGGTGTGGCACGCCTTTCGCTGCGGCCCTGGCGGCGTGGCGCGCCGGCGTCTCAGCCAGCGCTCTGCAGCGCCGTGAGAAGCACCTCGTGCACGCCGCCGAAGCCGCCGTTGCTCATGCAGACGATGTGGTCGCCCGGCCGCGCCGTGGCGCACACCCGGGCCACCAGCGCATCGATGGCTCCGGCGACCTGTGCCCGATCGCCCATCGGCGCCAGCGCGGCGGCGGCGTCCCAGCCCAGGCCGGCGCTGTGGCAAAACGCCAGCGCGGCGGGTTCCAGGCTCCAGGGCAGCCGGGCCGCCATGGCGCCCAGCTTCATGGTGTTGCTGCGCGGCTCGAACACCGCCAGGA
>JAQGLP010000477.1 GCA_028292835.1 Variovorax sp. | reverse complement strand
CGAGCGGGCTGAAAACACAGCCCGGATGCTTGATGTCCGCGTCCAGACCGCGTTGATGCCACAGACGGCGCTGGCGGCCGAGCATGGCTGGCGCGCCCTCCTGTGCATTTCCGAACTGGAGAATGCCTTCGATGCCAGGTACGACGCATTGAGCCAGAAGGACGTGATTGACTTCATGGTGCGCGATCCGGAAAACCCGTCCTCGATAGCCACTTGCCTGACGGCAGCGCGCGAGAATGCCAAGGCCGTGCGCGGCACCCTGACCACCGAAGTTTGGGAGACCGTCAACACCACCTGGATCGAGCTGCAGCACCAGCTCAAGGGTGGTCGACTGGAGCAGGACCCAGGACGGTTCTTCGAATGGGTCAAACACCGCTCCCACCTGTCGCGCGGTGTCACGCTGGGCACCATGCTGCAAGACGAGGCCTTCAACTTCATCCGTCTCGGCACCTTCCTGGAACGCGCCGACAACACGGCACGCATCCTTGACGTGAAGTTCGTGGCTGCCCAAAATACCGAGGCCATCCAGCCGGGTGCCGAAGCCGAGTTCTACTACTGGGCCGCCCTGCTGCGATCCGTCTCGGCGTTCGAGGTCTACCGCAAGGTCTACCGCGACGTCATCACGCCGGTCCGCGTGGCCGAGTTGCTGATGCTGCAGGCCAACATGCCGCGTTCGCTGGTTGCGTGCATGGCCGAGGTCGTCGATAACCTGAAGGCCGTTCGCAACGATCTCTCGCACGACACCGAACGGTTTGCCGGAAAGCTGCATGCCGAGCTGCAATTCACCCGCATCGAGGAAATCCTTGATAGCGGATTGCATGGCTACCTGACGAAGTTCCTGAAATCCATCAATGATCTGGGTGCCCGTCTGAGCAAGGATTTCCTGGTGGCTTCAGAAAATACGCAGGCGACTGGCGATTCCACGGGCGACGCTGTGCCTGCGTAGTGCGGTGCTTGCCAGGGTGCTTGGTAACGGGGTCGGGCCGGTTTGATCGCGTTTGCCCGCTCCACGAGAGGACCTACCGATGAGCAGCACCGCCGCCGTGCCTGACAGCGCCGAGCCCCTCACCGCCAACCCGGTCGCCCCCGAGCACTTCGACGTTCTGGTGGTGGGCGCGGGCCTGTCGGGCATCAGCGCGGGATGGCACTTGCAAACAAAGTGCCCGGCCAAGACCTTCGCCATCCTGGAGGGCCGCCAGGCCATCGGCGGCACCTGGGACCTGTTTCGCTACCCCGGCGTGCGCTCGGACTCCGACATGCACACGCTTGGCTTCGGCTTCCGGCCCTGGCGCGGGGCCCGGGCGATCGCCGACGGACCCGCCATCCTGCGTTACGTGCAGGACACCGCCCGTGAATACGGCATCGACCGCAGGGTCAGGTTTGGCCACCGGGTGACCCGTGCCGCGTGGTCGTCCGTAGAGGCGCGCTGGACGGTCGATGCCAGCCTCGCGGACGAGACCACGACCCGGCTCACCTGCAACTTCCTCTACGCCTGCAGCGGCTATTACGACTACGCCGAAGGCCACCTGCCGCGCTGGCCGGGCATGGAGCGCTACCGGGGCCGCATCGTGCACCCGCAGCACTGGCCCGGCGACCTGGACCCCGCGGGCCAGCGCATCGTTGTGATCGGCAGCGGCGCGACCGCCGTTACGCTGGTGCCGGCGCTGGCCGCGACGGCCGCGCACGTGACCATGCTGCAGCGCTCGCCGACCTACGTCGTGAGCCGCCCGTCCGAGGACGCGGTGGCGAACTGGTTGCACCGATGGCTGCCCGGTCGGCTCGCCGACGGCGCCATCCGCTGGAAAAACGTGCTGCTCGGCCTGGGCTTCTACGCGCTGGCGCAGCACCGGCCCGACGCCACCCGGCGCGCCATCGTGCGGCTGGCGCGGCGGCAGCTCGGCCCCAGCCATGACGTCGAGCGGCACTTCACGCCGCGCTACGACCCCTGGGACCAGCGCCTGTGCCTGGCGCCTGACGGCGACCTGTTCGCCGCGCTGCGCTCGGGGAGCGCTGCGGTCGTCACCGACGAGATCGAAACCTTCACCGAGGAGGGCGTACGGCTGAAATCGGGCCAGGTGCTGCGGGCCGACCTGGTCGTCACCGCTACCGGACTCAAGCTCCAGCTGCTGGGCGGCATGCGGCTCACGGTCGACGGCGTGCCGGTCGATGCGGGCGCCTCGATCAGCTACAAGGGCGTCATGTACAGCGACGTACCCAACTTCGCGGCGGTCTTCGGCTACATCAACGCGTCGTGGACGCTCAAGAGCGACCTGGCCGCCGGCTACGTGTGCCGTCTGATCAACCGCATGGACGCCCGGGGCGCACGCTGGTGCGTGCCGCGGCGCGGCGCCGCCATGGGCAGCGAGCCGGCCATCCGCATGAGCTCGGGCTACTTCCAGCGCGCCAGCGCCATCCTGCCGCGACAGGGAACGAAGAAGCCGTGGCGCTTTCACCAGAACTACCTGCTGGACCTGCTCGTTCTGCGCTTCGGCGCGGTGGACGACGCAGCGCTGGAGTTCGGGCCCGGCACAAGACGGGCCGCCCCGTTGCGTGCGCACGCCGGCAAGCCCCGCGGAAAGTCATCCTGAACGTGCCCGGCCCTGAATGCGGGACAAAGGGGGAATCCACCGGAAGTTTTCGATGGTTTCGGCTCGCGCTGCAGTCGGGCGCAGCAGCGCGCCGGCTACAGTCTCCGCATGCGCAGGCACTTCTCCGAAACCACCGGCTCCCGGCGACTCGTCTACGGCGGGCTGGCGGGCGTGGCCGCGGCCGCAGCGGCCTGGCCGCTCGACGGCGTGGCGCGCGGCCTGTTGGGCTGGTGCTGCGGTGTGGCGGTCTACCTGACGCTGGCCTGGTGGCTCGCGGTCAGCTTCGACGCCCAGCGCACGCGTGAGCGCGCCCAGTCGCTCGACCAGTCCAACCTGCTGATCATGGCGAGCATGCTGGTGGCGGTAGGGGTCAGTGTCGTGGCAATTGCCATGCTGCTGCGGCAGGTCAAGCCGCTCGAAGGCCTGGAGCGCGCGGTGCATGTCGCGATCGGGCTGGTGGCGCTGGCCGGCTCGTGGCTGATGATCCAGACCATCTACGCCTTCCACTACGCGCACCGCTACTACCAGGAAGAGATGCAGCGGAAAATCGAGGGTGCCGGGCTGGAGTTCCCGGGCAAGCTGGACCCCGACTACTTCGATTTCCTCTACTACTCGCACGTGGTCGGCATGACCTCCCAGGTGTCGGACGTGCAGGTGACTTCGCGCGAGATGCGCCGCATCACGCTGGTGCACAGCGTCATGTCGTTCGCCTTCAACATGCTGGTGCTGGCGCTGAGCATCAATGTGGTGGCCGGCATCATGTAGCGGCGGCCGCGACGCTGCGCCGTGCCACTCAGGCCGGCGGGACGGTATGCCGGCCGAGCCTGACCAGCCCGCTCGACAGCGCCACTCCGCAGACGATGACCGCCGCGCACAGCATCATCCACTGCGTGACCTGCTCGCCCAGGAAGACCACGCCGTAGAGCACGGCGAACATCGGCACCAGGAAGGTGACGGTCAGCGCACGCGCCGGCCCGGCGGTCTCGATCAGCCGGAAGAACAGGATGTACGCCACCCCGGTCGAGGCCACGCCGAGCACCAGCAGCGCCAGCCAGGCGCGCGGGCCCGGCATCTGCTGTGGCCACAGCCAGAGGGCCGGCAACGCCAGGAACAGGGTGGCGCCGATCTGGCTGCCGGTGGCCGTGGCCAGGGGCGGGATGCCGCCCAGGTAGCGCCGCGTCGCGCTGGCCGAGATGCCGTAGCACAGGCAGGCGCCCAGGCAGGCGAGGATCGCCCACAGCGCGGCATGACCTTCTCCCGCGCTCGACTGGAGACCCGCGGTGCGACCGGCCAGCAGCGCCACGCCGGCGAAGCCGATCGCCAGGCCGAGCAGGCGCGAGCCGTCCGGGCGCTCGCGAAACCAGACCCAGACCACCAGCGCGCCGAACATCGGCACGGTGGCGTTGAGCACGGCCGCCAGGCCGCTGTTGATCGTCAGCAGCGCAAAGCAGAACAGCGCGAACGGGATGCCCGAGTTGAAGACGCCGACACCGAGCGCGGGCTTCCAGTGCCGCGCCAGCGCCGGCCCGTGGCCGCGCCACAACGCGATCGGCAGCAGGAACGCCGTGGCGATCGCCACCCGCACGGCTGCGGTCGGCAGCGCGCCGAACTCGGCCGCGCCAATGCGCATGAACAGGAAGGAGGCCCCCCACAGGGCCGCCAGCAGGAGCAGGTCGATCCACCATTGGCGTGGCTTGGCCACCGCGACCGGCACCGCCGCAGCGGTGATGCATTCGCCTTCGCTCATGCGCTCCCTCCCGCGCGGCGCGAAACGCGGGCGGGCGGCGTGCCGCCGCTCCCGCCGTCGGCGCGCTGCCAGCCGGCGGTGTCGGACGCATGCCGCTGCGCATCGAACCACTGGGCCGCCAGGCCCCGGTTCGTGGCCGCCAGCGTGACGCCGCCGAGCGGGCTGTCGACAGGGGCTGTGCGGACGGAGGTGGTGTTGAATTTCATGGCCAAAGGGCGCTGGCGCCCGTCCGTTGAAGCCCTGCAGCTATCGATTCAATAGCAGGGCACGGGCTTGCAGGGACTGCGGCCACGTGCCGTGCGGGCTTTCGGCAAGGCCCGATGATACGGGTGGGCGCTGTTTCGCGCTCCGGTGCACGGGCGGCGCAGGCGGTCCGCAAACCTACAATGGCGGCCATTTCCGACTCATCCAGACAGGACTGCCCATGCATTTCAACGCATCGATTTTCAAGGCGTACGACATTCGGGGCGTGGTGCCCTCCACCCTCGACGAGACGGTGGCCGAGGCGCTGGGCCGGGCTTTTGGCAGCGCGGCGCGGGCGGCCGGGGAGAAGACGGTGGTGGTGGGGCGCGATGGGCGGCTGTCGGGTCCGGCCCTGGGCGCGGCGCTGATCCGCGGCCTGGTCGCCACCGGCGTCGAGGTGATCGATGCCGGCATGACGACCACGCCGATGCTCTATTTCGCGGCGAGCACGCTGGCTGCGAGCGGCATCCAGGTCACGGGCAGCCACAACCCGAAGGACTACAACGGCTTCAAGATGGTGCTGGCCGGCCGCGCCATCTACGGCGACGAGATCCAGGCGCTGCGTCGCGTGATGGAGGAGGGCAACGCCCGGCTTTCGCCCGGCGGCAGCGTGCGCCGGGTGGACGTGCTGCCGGCCTACATCGATCGCATCGTCGGCGACATCCGGCTGGCGCGGCCGATGAAGATCGTGGTCGACTCGGGCAACGGCATCGCCGGGGCCTCGGCGCCGGCCATCTTCCGCGCCATCGGCTGCGAGGTGACGGAGCTGTTCAGCGAGGTCGACGGCACCTTCCCGAACCACCATCCCGATCCGAGCAAGCCCGAGAACCTGCGCGCCCTGATCGCGGCCCTGCAGCAGGGCGACGCCGAGCTGGGCCTGGCGTTCGATGGCGACGGCGACCGCCTGGGCATCGTGACGAAGGACGGCCAGACCATCTACCCGGACCGCCAGATGATGCTGTTCGCCGAGGACGTTCTCTCGCGCGTGCCGGGCGCGACCATCGTCTACGACGTGAAGTGCTCGCAGCGCCTGGCGCCCGCGATCGAGGCGGCCGGCGGCGTCGCGCTCATGTACAAGACCGGCCACTCGCTGATCAAGGCGCGCATGAGGGAACTCGACGCGCCCCTGGGCGGCGAGATGAGCGGCCACATCTTCTTCAAGGAGCGCGGGTACGGCTTCGACGACGGCACCTACGCGGGCTGCCGGCTGCTGGAAATCCTGAGCAAGAGCCCGGACGCCAACGCGGTGCTCAACGCGCTGCCGACCAGCTTCTCGACGCCCGAACTCAACGTGGCCTGCGCCGAGGGCGAGGCTCACGGGCTGGTCGAGCAACTGGCGGCGCGGGCCGATTTCGCGGCGCCGGCCCGGCTCTCGACCATCGACGGCGTGCGCATCGACTGGCCCGACGGCTTCGGGCTGATCCGCGCCTCCAACACCACGCCGGTGCTGGTGCTGCGCTTCGAGGGCCACACCGAAGCCGCGCTGCACCGCATCCAGGACGACATGCTGGCGTTGCTGCGCACCGTCAAGCCCGGGGCCAGCCTGGCCGAGGCGGCGCACTGAGCCAACGTTCGCTCGCGCTGCGCGCGTACGGCGCCCTGACGTGGCTTGCGCAGCCGCTGGTGCGGCGCAAGCTGCGGCGCCGCGCCGTGGCCGAACCGGGCTACGCGCAGGCGGTCGAGGAGCGCTTCGGTTATTACGGACCCGAAGCCGAAGCCGAAGCCGAGGCCGACGGCGCCGGCTGGTGCTGGATCCACGCCGTCTCGCTCGGCGAGGCGCGCGCTGCCGGCCTGCTGATCGAGGCGCTGCGGCGCGCCGAGCCATCGCTGCAGGTGCTGCTCACGCACGGCACCGCCACCGGCCGCGCCGAAGGAGCCCGCTGGCTGCGCGCGGGCGACCTGCAGGTCTGGCAGCCCTGGGACACGCCCGGGGCCGTCGCGCGCTTCCTTGAGCGCTTTCGCCCGCGCATCGGCGTACTGATGGAAACCGAGGTCTGGCCCGAGCTGACGGCCGCCTGCGCGGCGCGGGGTATTCCGCTGGTGCTGGCCAACGCGCGGCTCAACGCCAGGTCGCTGGCGTCGGCCCGGCGGCTCGGCCCGCTGGCGCGTCCGACGTACGCGGCGCTCACGGCCGTGTGGGCGCAGTCGGAGGCCGACGCGCAGCGGCT
>JAQGLP010000471.1 GCA_028292835.1 Variovorax sp. | reverse complement strand
CGTGGGTCCTCCCGTGGGCAGGCGCCCGGGCGGCGGCATCCGGCGCCAGGGCGACGGCGCCGGTGGTCGCCACAGTGGCGGCGACACCGGCGGAGCGCAGGAAAGTGCGGCGTGAGTAGGGGTCCATGGGACACATCAGGGCAAGTGGGATGCCGCATGAGCACGGGCGGGCCGCACCGCCTGCCGGGCGGGCATGGCCCCGCCACCCACCCGGCGTTTGCTATCGAATCAATAGCAGACTACGCCCGCCGGACAGGCGCCAGGGTGCTTTTGTCTTCAAGCCCCGAGATCGACCCGCACGCGCCCGCGCACCTCGCCGGCCAGCAGGCGCGGCGCCAGCGCGGCGGCCTCGCCCAAGCCGACGGTCCGGGTGTTGGCTTCCAGTAAATCCTGCGGCAACTCGTGCGCCAGGCGCTGCCATGCCGTGCGGCGCCGGGCCAGCGGCGCGTAGACGCTGTCGATGCCGGCCAGCGTGACGCCGCGCAGGATGAAGGGCGCCACGCTGGCCGGCAGGTCCAGCCCCTGCGCCAGGCCGCACGCCGCCACCGTGCCGCCGTACTTCAGGCTGGCGCAGATGTTGGCCAGCGTGTGGCTGCCGACGCTGTCGATGGCGGCGGCCCAGCGCTCCTTTTGCAGCGGCTTGCCGGGCGCACCGAGCGGGGTGCGGTCGATCACCTCGGCGGCGCCCAGCTGCCTCAGGTGCGCGGCCTCCCCGAGGCGGCCGGTCGAGGCGTGCACCTCGAAGCCGAGGCGCGCCAGCAGCGCGACCGCAATGCTGCCCACGCCGCCGTTGGCGCCCGTCACCAGCACCGGCCCGGCCGCGGGCGCCACGCCGCGCTCCTGCAGCGCCATCACGCACAGCATGGCGGTGTAGCCGGCGGTGCCGATCGCCATGCACTGCCGCGCGTCGAGCCCGTCCGGGATCGGCAGCAGCCAGTCGGCCTTGACGCGCGCCTGCTGCGCCAGGCCGCCCCAGTGCGTCTCGCCCACGCCCCAGCCGTTGAGCAGCACCGCGTCGCCGGGCGCGAAGCGCGCATCGGCGCTCTCGGCCACCGTGCCGGCGAAGTCGATGCCTGGCACCATCGGGAACTTGCGCACCACCGGCGAGCGGCCGGTGATGGCCAGCGCGTCCTTGTAGTTGACGGTGGAATACGCCACGTCGATGCGCACCTCGCCCTCGGGCAGCCGCGACGCGTCGAGCTCGGTGACGGCGGCCTGCGTGGCGCCCTCGTCGGACCGGGTCAGGAGCAGGGCCTGGAACATGGAGGTCTCCTTCGCTGTGTTCGCTTCATTATTTCACCGCGCCGGCATCGCGCAATGCCTGGATCGCTTCCGGGTCGAGCCCCAGCTCCGTCAGCAGGGCACGCGTGTCCTGGCCCAGCAACGGCGCGCCCGCCGGGTCGGCCTCGCCATCGAAGCGGTAGCGAAACCCGAGCCCCGGCGTGCGCACTCGCGCCTCCCCTTGCATGTAGACCGTGGGCGTCAGCGCCATGCCGTCACTGGACTGCGCCTCGTCGAGGAATTCGCCGAGCTTGCGCACGCGCGCGGCCGGCACGCCCGCCGCGTTCAGTTGCGCTTCCATCTCGGTGGCCGAGCGCTGTGCGAACGCCTCGTGAAAACGCTGCTGCAGGTAAGGCAGGTCACGCGCGATCACGAAGCCGCCGCCCGGCGCGTTGAAGGAGGCGAGGTCGAGCGCGTTGCCGTCCTCGCACAACGCTTCCAGGCCCAGCACCGCCGTGAGCCTGCGGAACTGCGCCGGCGTGTTGGCCGCGGTGGCGAGCCAGCCATCGGCGCAACGGTACGTGTCGGCCGTGGGGCTGCCCGTGTAGCCGCGGTTGCCCGCGCGCTGCGGCTCCGCCCGGCTGGTCAGGAACGTGCTCGCACTCGGGTACATCAGCATGAGAGACGCCTGAACCATCGACGCATCGATGTGCTGGCCGACGCCTTCACGCTCTCGCCGGTGCAGCGCGGCGACGATCGAGAGCGCGCCGAGCATGCCCACGGCCACGTCGATCACCGGAAAGCCGACCTTGATCGGCGGCCCTTCGGCGCTGTCGCCCGACATCATCATCATGCCGGTGAGCGCCTGCACCACATGGTCGTAGGCGCCGCGCCGCGACCACTTGCCCTCCTGACCGTAGCCGGAGATCGAGCAGTACACGATGTCGGGCTTCACGGCCTGGATGGCCGCGTGGTCGAGGCCGTACCTGGCCACCACGCCGGGACGAAAATTCTCGATGAACACGTCGGCCGTGCGCGCCAGGGAACGCACCAGTTCGGCGCCCTCGGGCGTGCGGATGTCCGCCGCGAACGACCGCTTGCCCGCATTGAGCGCGACGAAGCCGGCCGGTGTGATGCCTTCCTGCGCGCCGGCCTTGCTCACGCGCATCACCTCGCCGCCCTGCGGCGGTTCGATCTTGATGACCTCGGCGCCGAGTTGCGCGAGGTAGAGCGAGGCCAGCGGCCCCGCGATCACGTGCGACATGTCGAGAACGCGCACGCCTTCCAGGGGGCGGGTCATGGTGTGATTTCCTCGCGGGTTGCCGAGGCTCAGCTCGCGCTGAGGCCGGCCAGTTTCACGATCTCGGCCCACTTGCGGTTTTCGCTGCGCACGAACTCGGCAAAGGCCTGCGGGCTCCTGTTGGGCGTGGCCTCGTTGCCCACTTGCTCGAATGCGATGCGCAGGGCGGGATTGCCGAGCGCCTTCGTCGCGGCCGCGTGCAACGTGGCGACGATGTCCGCCGGCGTGCGGGCGGGCGCCCAGAGGCCGAACCACGATTCCTGCACGGCGAGCTCGTTCCTGTCCAA
>JAQGLP010000438.1 GCA_028292835.1 Variovorax sp. | reverse complement strand
CTTGACTCGCGGGGCAGCCCGACCATCGAGGTCGAGGTACTGCTCGACGACGGCGTGGTCTCCCGCGCCGCCGTACCCTCCGGAGCGTCCACCGGCGCCTTCGAGGCATACGAACTGCGCGACGGCGACAAGAGCCGGTACCTCGGCAAGGGCGTGCTGAAGGCCGTCGACGCCGTGATCGACGAGCTCGGCCCGGCGCTGGAGGGCTTCGACGCCAGCGACCAGCGCCTCATCGACGGCGCGATGATCGACCTCGACGGCACCGAGAACAAGAGCCGCCTGGGCGCGAACGCGACGCTGGCCGTCTCGATGGCGGTCGCGCGCGCCGCGGCCGAGGAATCGGGCCTGCCGCTGTACCGCTACTTCGGCGGCATGGGCGCCACGCAGCTGCCGGTGCCGATGATGAACGTCATCAACGGCGGCGCGCACGCCAACAACGGCCTCGACCTGCAGGAGTTCATGATCATCCCCGTGGGCGCGCCGAGCTTTCGCGAAGCGCTGCGCTATGGCGCCGAGGTGTTCCATGCGCTGAAGAAGATCATCAACGACCGCGGCATGTCCACCGCCGTCGGCGACGAGGGCGGCTTCACTCCCAGCGTGCCCAACCACGAGGCGGCCATCCAGCTGATCCTCGAAGCCATCGACAAGGCCGGCTACACCGCCGGCGAGCAGATCGCGCTGGGCCTGGACTGCGCGGCCAGCGAGTTCTACAAGGACGGCAAGTACGTGCTCGGCGCGGAAAACCTCACGCTGTCGGCCGAGAGCTGGACCGACATGCTCGCGACCTGGGTCGACAAGTACCCGATCATCAGCATCGAGGACGCCATGCACGAGGGCGACTGGGACGGCTGGAAGCACCTGACCGAGCGCCTCGGCAAGCGCGTGCAGCTGGTGGGCGACGACCTGTTCGTCACCAACACCAAGATCCTGAAGGAAGGCATCGACAAGGGCATCGCCAATTCGATCCTGATCAAGATCAACCAGATCGGCACCCTGACCGAGACCTTCGCCGCCATCGAGATGGCCAAGCGTGCCGGCTACACCGCCGTCATCAGCCACCGCTCGGGCGAGACCGAGGACTCGACCATCGCCGACATCGCGGTGGGCACCAACGCTGGCCAGATCAAGACCGGGTCGCTCTCGCGCTCGGACCGCACGGCCAAGTACAACCAGCTGCTGCGCATCGAGGAAGACCTGGGCGACGTGGCCAGCTATCCGGGCCGCGCGGCGTTCTACAACCTGCGTTGATCACGGCAGCACTGTCCAGTCCTGCGCCCCGATTCGGCCCGCTTCACCTTTTGCCGCCATGCGCCTGCGCGTTGTCCCGCTCACACTGGCCCTGCTGCTGCTGATCCTCCAGTACCAATTGTGGTTCGGGCGCGGCAGCATTCCGGAGGTCGCGCACCAGAGGGACAGCCTTCAAACGCAAAAAGAGGCCAATGCGCGCGCCGCGCTCGCCAACGAGCGGCTGACCTTCGAGGTCAACGACCTCAAGGAAGGCACCGAGATGGTCGAGGAACGGGCGCGCCAGGAACTGGGCATGGTCAAGCCCAACGAAGTTCTGGTGCAGATCGGGCGTTAGGAAGGTGGTGCCGCCCGGTTTGTTCCTGCGCTCCGGTGCCCGTCAGCTGGCGCTCACCGTCTTCGAGCGCTAGTGCCCGAATTTTTTTCAGCCCCGGCCTTTTCGTTGTGGGCCGCGCCGGTCACCTGGCTGGAACTCGTGGCGGCCGTGCTGGCCGTCGCGATGGTCGGCTGCAACATGCGCGAGATCCACTGGGGCTGGCCGTTGGCCATCGCCAGTTCGCTGATGTACTTCGGCGTCTTTGCGCAGCACCGCATCTACGGCGATGCGGCGCTGCAGCTTTTTTTCGCAGCGGTGGCGCTGTGGGGATGGTTTCAGTGGCTGCGCGGGCACCGCGCCGACGGCAGCGTGCTGCGCGTGGCGCGCCTGTCGCTGCGCGGCAGGATCGCCGCACTGCTGGCCTGCGCCCTACTCTGGCCCGCCATTGCCTTCTTCCTGATGCGCTTCACCGACACCGACGTGCCGTGGTGGGACGGCTTCGCGACCGGTTTGAGCCTGGTCGGCCAGTTCCTGCTGGGGCGCAAGTGCATCGAGAACTGGTGGGTCTGGCTGGCGGTCAATCTCGTGAGCGTCAGCCTGTTCGTCCACAAGGGACTGTGGCTCACGGTCGGGCTCTATGCCGTGTTCGCGGCGCTGAGCGTCGCCGGCTACCTGGCGTGGTGCCGCCGGATGGTGCCCGCGCCGTGACGGCCCCATCGAGCGGCGGTCCTGGCGGCGCCGTGATTGCCCTGCTGGGGGCCGAGAGCACCGGGAAGACCGAACTCGCCCGCGCACTCACCGGGCGCTTGCGCCAGAACGGCGTCGCGGCCACGCGGGTGGACGAATACTTGCGCGAATGGTGCGCACGCGAAGGCCGCACACCGCGCGTCGACGAGCAGGCGGCCATCGCGGCCGAGCAGACCCGCCGCATCGCTGCCGCGGCGGCGACCGCGGCCGTGGTGGTGGCCGACACCACGGCGCTGATGACCGCCGTCTACAGCGACCTGCTGTTCCAGGACCGCTCGCTCTATGCCGACGCGCTGGCGGCGCAGCGCGGCTACACGCTCACTCTCCTTACCGCCCTGGACCTGCCCTGGGTGGCCGACGGGCTGCAGCGCGACGGCCCGCAGGTGCGCGAGCCGGTCGATGGCCGCGTGCGCGCGGCGCTGGCGGGCGCCAACGTGCCTTACGCCGTCGTCTGCGGCAGCGGCCCGGAGCGGCTTGAAAGCCTCTGGAATGCTATCGATTTTGTAGCGAACTTCTCAGGCGGCAACAGGACCAATGACAGATTTTGCCCTGCCGCCGGTTGGTGCTGGCCCTGCGAGAAATGTTCCGATCCGGTGTGCGAGCACCGGCTTTTCACCGACCTGCTGGCGTACCGGGAGCCGCAAGGCGATCCAGCGCAGGACGCGCAAGCGGCCAAAACCGGCATTCGCCCCCAATCCCACGGCGCCGCAGAGCTTAGCGACCCCTAGCCAGGCACGCGACGGTCGTCCCACCGCCGCGTTAACATCTGGCCTTCAGAAGTTCGATGAGGGCTTTGACATCGAGCGGCTTGAGGAAGAAATGATCAAAGAGGCGCTGACGCACTGCGCTCGCGAGCTCTGTCACGCTCCCCGATGCCGCGACCAGTACCGGCGCTCGCCCTGCTGCGCGCGCAGAGCGCACGGCCCTGGCGAAATCGTGCCCGCTCATGCCGGGCATCTCCAGGTCCGAGATGATTACGTCCGGTGGATCCCGGGAGGCCGCTGAAAGTGCTTGGCGGGGA
>JAQGLP010000411.1 GCA_028292835.1 Variovorax sp. | reverse complement strand
GCCTGTCGAAGCCTTCCCCCCGCCGCCAGTTATCATCCCAGCCACTGTGGCCGGCTCGTCCGGCCACTCCCAAATCCAGTCAGCACTTCGGGCAGGGCCGTGCGTCTCAATTCGATCAAGCTATCCGGGTTCAAGTCCTTCGCGGAACCCACGAATTTCATGTTGCCGGGCCAGCTGGTCGGCGTGGTCGGCCCCAACGGCTGCGGCAAGTCCAACATCATGGATGCCGTGCGCTGGGTCCTGGGCGAATCGCGGGCCAGCGAACTGCGCGGCGAGTCGATGCAGGACGTGATCTTCAACGGCACGAACACCCGCAAGCCCGCCACCCGCTCCTCCGTCGAACTGATCTTCGACAACGCCGACCACCGCGCCGGCGGCCAATGGGCGCAGTTCGGCGAGATCGCGGTCAAGCGCGTGCTGACGCGGGACGGCACCTCCAGCTACTACATCAACAACCAGCCGGTGCGCCGGCGCGACATCCAGGACGTGTTCCTGGGCACCGGCCTCGGCCCGCGCGCCTACGCCATCATCGGCCAGGGGACGATCAGCCGCATCATCGAGTCCAAGCCCGAGGAGCTGCGGCTGTTCCTCGAGGAGGCCGCGGGCGTCTCCAAGTACAAGGAGCGCCGCCGAGAGACGGAAAGCCGGCTCGGCGATGCACGCGAGAACCTCACGCGCGTCGAGGACATCCTGCGCGAACTCAACGCGAACCTCGACAAGCTCGAGCGCCAGGCCGAGGTGGCCGCGCGCTACACCACGCTGCAGGGCAGCGCCACGCTCCGGCAGCAGCAGCTGTGGTTCCTGAAGCGCGCCGACGGCCAGGCCGAGCAGGCGCGCACCGCCGACGCCGCGGGGCAGGCGCGCAACGAACTCGAATCGCGCACCGCCGAGCTGCGCCGCGTCGAGGCCGATCTCGAGGCCGTGCGCCAGGCCCACTACGCGGCGGGCGACCAGGTCAACCAGGCGCAGGGCAGGCTGTACGAGGCCAGCGCGGAAGTCGGCCGCCTGGAAGGCGAGATTCGCTTCGTGGTCGAGGCGCGCCAACGCGCCCTGCAGCGCCTCGCGCAACTGCGCGAGCAAATCGAGCAATGGTCCACCCGATGCGACGATGCGCAGGCCGACCTCGAAACGCTGGCCGGGCAGGGGGTCCATGCCGAAGAGCAGGTCGCCTTGCTGGCCGCGCAGCTCGAGGAGCACGACCTGCGGTTGCCCGAACTCGAGGACAGGCAGCGGCGCGCGCAACAGGAGGCCAATGCCCAGCGCGTGGCGGTGGCCCAGCAGCAGCAGCAAGGCCAGGTGCTGGCCTCGGAACAGCGCCACATCGCCGAGCAAATGCGCCAGCTCGCGCAGCGCCGCGATCGCCTGTGCGCCGAACAGGACGCGCTGGCCGCGCCCGACGAAGCCCGCATGCGCGAGTTCGCAAGCCAGCTGGCCCTGGCGCGGGATGCCGCCGCCGAGGCCGAGGCGCGCCTGCAGGCGCTGCAGGACGGCGCCCCACAACTCGACGACGAGCGCCGTCTCCGCCAGCAGGCGGCCAATGCCGAAGGCGCGCGCCATGCCGAGTTCTCGGCCCGGCTGGAGGCGCTCAGGGCCCTGCAGGAAAAGGTCAAGACCTCCGGCAAGCTGGCGCTCTGGCTCGCCCGGCACGGCCTCGACGGGCTGCAAGGCCTCTGGAGCCGCCTCCATATCGAGCGTGGCTGGGAGAACGCGCTCGAAGCCGCGCTGCGCGAGCGCATGGGCGCCCTGGAGATCGGCCGGCTCGACGAGGTGCTGGCCCTCGGCGTCGATCCGCCGCCGGCCAGGCTGGCTTTCTACGCCCTGCCGGCTCCCGCGGCGGCATCGCCGCCAGGTCCGTTGCCGGCGCTGGGCGCGCTGTTGCGGCTCAACGATGCCGGCCTGCAGGCGCTTTTGGACGACTGGCTGCAAGGTTGCTTCACCGCGGCCAGCCTGGAAGAAGCCCTGGCACGGCACGAACTGCTGCGTCCCGGCCAAGTGATTTATGTCCGTGACGGCCATGCCGTCAGCGCGCACGGTGTGAGCTTCCACGCCCCGGACTCCGAGCAGGCCGGCCTGCTGGCGCGCGCGCAGGACATCGTGAATCTGGAGCGCCAGTTGCGTGCCCAGGCTCTTCTTGCCGACGAGGCGCGCACCCTGCTGGCCCGCGCCGAGGCCGCGTGCGCCGATTCGGCTCAGCGCCTGGTGGCGGCACGCCGCGAGGCCACGAGGACCCAGTCGCGTACGCACGAGGTGCAGGTCGAGACACTGCGCCTCGCGCAGCTTGCCGAGCGGCACCGGACCCGCAGCGAACAGCTGGCGGGCGACCTGGCCGAAGTGCAGGCCCAGATGGAGACGCTGCAGGAGCGTGTTCTCGAAGCCGAGGCGCGCTTCGAGGACCTCGCCGTGCAGCTGGCCGACAGCCAGGAGCGCCATGCCCGGCTCGACGAGCATGTGGCGGACGCGACGCACGCGCTCGACGCCAGCCGGGCGCAGCACCGCGGCCTGGAGCGCCAGGCGCAGGAGGCGGCCTTCGCCCGGCGCACGCTGGAGGCGCGCCGCGCCGAGCTGCGCCGCGCCATCGACACCGCCGCGCAGCAGGCGCTGGCGCTGGCCGCCGAGGACGAACACGCCCGGAACGAACTGGCGCGCCTGTCGGACACCACGGCCCAGGCCGGGCTGCAGCAGGCCCTGGCCCGCAGGCTCGAACGCGAAACCGCACTTGGCGCCTGGCGCAGCCAGCACGACGAGCTGACGCTGAAGCTGCGCGCCAGCGACGAGCGGCGGCTGCAACTCGAGCGCGGACTCGACCCGCTGCGCCAGCGCATCACCGAATTCCAGCTGAAGGAGCAGGCCGCGCGCCTCGGCTGCGAGCAGTACGCCCAGTTGCTCGCCGAGGCCGGGGCCGACACCGGGGCGCTGGCCCGTTCGATCGAGGAGGGCAATGTGCGCCTGGCCGGGCTGCAGGGCGAGATCGACCGCCTGCACCGCGAGGTGGCCGCGCTCGGCCCCGTCAACTTGGCCGCGCTCGACGAACTGGCCACCACGCGCGAACGCAAGACCTTTCTCGATGCGCAGTCGGCCGACCTGAACGAGGCCATCGCCACGCTGGAAGACGCCATCCGCACGATCGACGGCGAGACGCGCGAGCTGCTCGGCGGCACCTTCGCCAGCGTCAACGAGCACTTCAGCCGCATGTTCCCCGAGCTGTTCGGTGGCGGCACGGCACGGCTGGTGATGACCGGCGACGAGATCCTCGACGCCGGCGTGCAGGTGCTGGCGCAGCCGCCCGGCAAGAAGAACCAGACCATTCACCTGCTGTCGGGCGGCGAGAAGGCGCTGACGGCCATCGCGCTGGTGTTCGCCATCTTCCAGCTCAACCCGGCGCCGTTCTGCCTGCACGACGAGGTGGACGCGCCGCTGGACGACGCCAACACCGAGCGCTATGCCAAACTCGTGTCCCGCATGAGCGCGGGCACCCAGTTTCTCTTCATCAGCCACAACAAGATCGCCATGGAAATGGCCGGACAACTGATCGGCGTGACGATGCAGGAGCAGGGCGTCTCGCGCATCGTGGCGGTCGACATGGAGCTGGCGGCGGCGCTGGCGCAGGCGGCGTGATGTTTTCAAAATTCAGGCGGGCACCGTTTTCATGAGCAATCTCACTCTCGCGCTGGCGATCCTCGGCGGTCTCGTGCTGGCCACGGTGATCGGCTACAACACCTGGCTGTCGCGCCGTAACGCGCCCCGTCAGCCGGACGTGGCCGGGGACGCACCGTCCGGCCTCGCGCCGGGGCTGGCTCCCAGGGAAGGCGAGCCCATGCTGCGGGTCGATCCGCGCGGCATTGCCGATACCGTGCGCCACGAGCCGCTGTTCGACCCCGACCTGCCGGCGCCGTCGTCCCTGCCGTCGCACGCGGTCGAGCGGCGCGGCAGCCTGGACCCGCTGATCGACGTCATCGCGCCGGTCACGCTCGATGGGCTGGTCGCGGGCGATGCCGCCCTGGTCGCCATGCCCGCCACGCGGCGCGTGGGCAGCAAGCCGCTGGCGGTCGAGGGGCTCAACGAGTACACGGGCCAATGGGAGCAGCCGGTGGCGGGCCAGCGCTACAGCGCCTTTCAGGTCGGCGTGCAGCTGGCCAACCGGACCGGCGCGCTCAACGAGATCGAGTATTCCGAGTTCGTCGTCAAGACCCAGGCGTTCGCCGACGCGGTCAACGGCACGGCCGAGTTTCCCGAGATGCTCGACGAGGTGGCGCGTGCGCGCGAGCTCGACCAGTTCGCCAGCGCGCACGACGCCCAGCTGGCCTTCGTGCTGCGTGCGCGGCATGCGGCCTGGAGCCCCGGCTACGTGCAGCAGCATGCGGCGCGGCTGGGTTTCGCGCCCGGCCTGATCCCCGGGCGCATGGTGCTGCCCACGGCCGAGATCGGCCTGCCGCCGATCCTCGGCCTGTCGTTCGACACCCAGGCGGCACTGGCCGACGATCCGGCGCAGTCGGCCATCCGCGAACTGATGCTGAGCCTCGACGTGCCGCAGGTCGACCGCGCCGAGCGGGCCTTCGAGCGCATGCGCGAGGCGGCCGCGACCCTGGCGGACGAGATGGACGGGGTC
>JAQGLP010000345.1 GCA_028292835.1 Variovorax sp. | reverse complement strand
TCTCGCTCGCGGTGCTGGCGGCGGTGCTGGCGGTGCTGGGCTACTCGGTCAACGAGTCGGTGGTGATCTTCGACCGGGTGCGCGAGAACTTCCGGCGCTACCGCAAGATGAACACGCACGAGGTGATCGACAACGCCATCACCTCGACCATCAGCCGCACCATCATCACGCACGGCTCGACGCAGCTGGTGGTGCTGTCGATGTTCTTCTTCGGCGGCCCGACGCTGCACTACTTCGCGCTGGCGCTGACCATCGGCATCCTGTTCGGCATCTATTCGTCGTGCTTCGTGGCGGCCGCGATCGCCATGTGGCTGGGTGTCAAGCGCGAGGACCTGGTGAAGGGCCCGGTCAAGCGCGAGGGCGACCCGGACGACCCCAATGCCGGTGCCACGGTGTAGCGGGCGCGGCCACGGGTCGGGGAAAATCCCTGGCGCCATGGCCCGGACGAGCCCGGATGCGGGTTGCCGAGCATGGCGCGCCCTTGTGCTGCGGCCCATCCCGGTCCAAGCTTCGCGCTGTCGTGCATTCCCGCCGCCTTAATTTTCCATGAGCCCATTGCGTTCCCGAGAATCGTCCCTGCGGCTGGCCCGCGAGACCCGTGAACGCTTCGCCGCCGCGATCGAGGCCCTGCTGGCGCCCGTCGCCGTCGCCGTGCGCCAGCAGCTCGACGAGGCATCGGCGCAGGTGGCCACCGCGCGCGCGATGCAGGAGCACCGCGACGACTTCCTGGCCTTCCGCGAGCGCGAACCCGCCTGGCTGTCGAACGTGCGGGCCGCCTGGCACCGGCTGGCGGTCCAGGAGGCCGGGACCGGCAGGATGTCCAGCGCGCCGGCGGGCCTGCGATTGATCGACGACGAGGTGGTCGAGAACAACATCCTCTCGTCGCGGCTGGCGCTGGCGATCCTGGACCAGGTCAGCTTCGAACTCAACGACCTGCGCCTGCGCATCCAGGAGCTGGAGGGCCGCGCCGATCTCGACACCGGCGACGTGCTGCGGCCCGAGTCGCTGGCCCGCGTGCTGGTGGAGCAGTGGCTGGCCGCCGGCCTGACGCGACCGCAGTGGAACCGGGTGCAGGAGGCCTTGCGCCAGCAGTTGCTGGGCGGCGTGCTGGCGGCCTACGAGGCGGCCAACGCCTACCTGATCGGGCAGGGCGTGATGCCGCAGATCGACCTGAAGCGCTTTGTGCGGCGCACCGGGGCAACGGCCTCGAACGCGTCGCCCCTGGCCGCGTCCGGCAGCCCGGTCGGGACATGGACGCTGCCGGGCCGCGCCAGCGGCGTCCCCCGCTCCGCCGGGGGGATGGCGGGCCGTGTGGGCATGCCAGGCGCCTTCGCGCCTGCCGCGATCGGTCTGGGTGCGGGGCACGTGCCGCCCGGCCTCGACGATGGCGGCGACACGGACGGTCTCGCCGCCCAGGGCGCCCCCTTCGCGCTGGCACGCCAGCGCGCCCAGGGCGTGCTGCTCAACCTCCGGCGCTTCGTGGCCGGGCAGCTGGGCGGCGAGCCGTCCGGGGGCCGGTTCGGTGACGGCGCGCAGGCGCCGCAGGACGGCACCGCCAGGGCGGCCGGCACCGATGCCTTCATGGCCGCGATCGCGGACGCGGGCGCGGCCTACAGCCGCCAGGCGGCGCAATCCTCCCAGGGCACGCTGGCGCTCCAGCAAGACGCCGCCGACTTGCGGCGGCGCACCAGCGAACTCAAGCGCAAGGCGCCGACCACCGCCGACAAGGCCACGGTGGAAATCGTCGCGCTGATGTTCCAGGCCATCCTGGCCGAGGAGCGCATCCCGTTTTCCGCCCGCGTCTGGTTCGCGCGCCTGCAAATGCCGGTGCTGCGCGTGGCGATCGCCGAGCCGGCGTTCTTCGGCACGCTGCAGCATCCGGCCCGCATGCTGATCGACCGCATGGGCTCCTGCGTGATGGGTTTCGACGCGGCGGCGATTTCCGGCAGCGCGCTGGAGGGCGAGATCCGGCGCGTGGTGCAGGTGATCGAGCAGTATCCCGAGACCGGGCAGCGCGTCTTCAAGCTGGTGTATGAAGAATTCGTCGCGTTTCTGTCGAAGTACCTGACGCGCACCGACGCCACCCAGCGCCTGATGAGCGTGGCGCAGCAGGTCGAGCAAAAAGAGACGATGGCCATCCAGTACACCATCGAGCTGCGCAAGATGCTCGACGACATGCCGGTGCCCGAGGAAATCCGCCAGTTCCTGTTCAAGGTCTGGGCCGAGGTGCTGGCGCTCGCGGCGCTGCGCCACGGCGTCCAGGACGAGCGCACCCTGGCGCTCAAGCGCGCCGCCTCCGAGCTGGTGTGGGCCGCCAGCGCCAAGCCCCACCGGGAGGACCGCCTGCGTGTGATCCAGGGCCTGCCCCGGCTGCTGCAGCGCCTGCGCGAGGGCATGACGCTGCTTGGCGTGGTCGGCGCGCCGCAGGAGTCCCACATGAAGCTCATCGGCGACACCCTGACCCATGCGTTCATGTCGAAAACCGAGGTGATCGCGCCGGCGCGCATCGAGGCCATGGCGGCGCGGCTGGCCAATATCGAGGATTTCGTGGGCGAGGGCGGCGCCGACGACCTGCGGCTCGATTCCGCCAGCATCGAGCTGCTGCTGGGCGTGGATGCGGCGTCGCTCGAAGTGGTGCCCGACACCGGCGTACGGGTCGGCGACGAGATGCGCGCATGGGCCAGCGAGCTGCAGGTGGGCACCTGGTTCATGCTCGACCACAACGGGCAGGTCAACCAGGTGCAGTTCGTCTGGCGCAGCGAGCACCGGCAACTGCACCTGTTCGCGTCGGCGCACGGGCGCAGCTTCCTGATCCAGGCCGGGCGGCTCGCTTCCTATCTGCAGGCCGGCCTGCTGGTGCCTGCCGAGGAAGAGGTGCTCACGGTGCGCGCCACGCGCGAGGCGCTCGCCAAGCTCGACGCCAACCCCGAGCGCCTGCTGGACTGAGCGGCCCCCCGCGGCCGCGCGGATTCAATGGGCGATGCGGTCCGGCGTACCGCGGCACAGCTCGTCGAGCACCAGCGCATCGGGCCGGGTGCCGGTGCGCCAGTACACCATCAGTACGATGATCTTGAGCTCCTCGAGCGCCACCGGCTCGTCCGGGATAGCCATCGCACGGTCCATCACGATCTCGCGCAGGCGCATGGGCAGCGCGTCGGCGATTTCCAGGAAGTGGATGAAGCCGAGTCCTTCGGCGCCCAGGCGCTCCTGCTCGGCCGCGCAATAGACGCGCAGCGCGTCGCCGGACTGCGCGAGCCCGGCCGCGGCGCTCTCGCTGCCCTCCCACGGCACGGACGCGGACAGCTCGGCGTCCTCGGGCCGCAGGCCCTGGGCGGCGAGGCTCAGGCCGTCGAGCCAGTGCAGCGCCTCGCCGATTTCCTCGTCGTCGAAGCCGTGCGCGCTGAGCTTGCGCCCGAGCTGCCGAGGTTCGGGGAAGGACGCGCCTCGCCCATAGTTTTCATAGACGAATGCGAGCACTTCAAACATGCGGGCAATATAGCCGAGTGGCCGCCCGCCGCCCGGCCTGCCCGGATCACGCCCGCGAGATGCGCTGGAACAGCCCGCCCGGCAGCCGCGCCGCATGGCCACCGAGCTCCAGCTCGAGCAGCTTCGCCTGCAGCGCGGCGGTGCTCCAGCCCGTGCGTGCGCCCAGCGCGTCGAGGCTCGCAGGATCGTGGCCGAGCGCGTCGAGCAGCGGGTTTTCGGCATCGAAATCACCGCTGACCCGCGCTGTGATTTCATTGTTTGCTATTGAATCAGGAGCATCTGGGAGCGCAAGCTCCTCCAGCACGTCCTCGGCCGTCTCGACCAGCTTGGCGCCCTGGCGGATCAGCGCGTGGCAGCCGCGCGACTGCGGCGAGTGGATCGAGCCCGGAATGGCGAACACCTCCTTGCCCTGCTCGACCGCGAGCCGCGCCGTGATCAGCGAGCCCGAGGCCAGCGCCGCCTCGACCACCAGCGTGCCGCGCGTCAGCCCGGCGATGATGCGGTTGCGCTTGGGGAAGTTGGGGTTGAGCGGCGGCGTGCCGAGCGCGAACTCGCTCACGATCAGCCCGTGGGCGGCGATGCGGTGCGCCAGCTCGCGGTGGCGCGCCGGGTAGACGCGGTCGAGCCCGGTGCCGACCACCGCGACCGTCGCGAGCCGCGGCGCGGCCGTCCCGCTGCCCGGCGCGGGTGTCGTCAGCGCATCGAGCGCGCCCTGGTGCGCCGCGGCATCGATGCCGAGTGCCAGCCCGGAGACCACCGTGATGCCCAGTTCGGCGAACGCGCGGGCGAAGCCGCGCGCGTTGACGGCGCCCTGCGGCGTCGGGTTGCGGCTGCCGACCATGGCGATGCTGCGCTCCATCCCTGCCAGTTCGAGCCCGGGCGCGCCGAGCAGGTAGAGCATCAGCGGCGGGTCGGCCGTCTCCAGCAGCGCCGCCGGGTAGCCCGCATCGCCCAGCGCGACGATGCGGCGCGCGGCGCCATCGCCGTCGCTCGCGCGCAGCCAGCGCCAGGTGGCTTCGAGTTGCTCGGCCAGGGCGGGCGGCGGCGTCTGCAGCGCGGCGGCCTGGGAAGCGCTCACCACGCCGCGCAGCGCACGC
>JAQGLP010000329.1 GCA_028292835.1 Variovorax sp. | reverse complement strand
CGCAATCTGGTCGGGCGCCCAGTCGCGGATGTCCAGCACGCTCAGGCTCTTGATGCAGCACTCGCGCCAGTCCGCCGTGGGAAACAACGCGGCATCGAATTGGCCATAGAGAAACGGGTAGGGATGCTTCTGCCAGTCGGCCGGCTTGACGATGCTGCGCTGTCGCGACGGACGCTGCCGAAAGCGCCTGAACCAGTCCGGCGTTCCCGCTGGCACCGCATCATCCCGCACGGGCCGCGAGCGCATGCCCAGGCGGCCGGCCACCATGTCGGTGTTGACGAAATGGCCACTGCGCTGGCGCGAGACCAGATAGCCCTCGTCGGCGAGCTGCTGGTACGCCAGGACCACCGTATTGCGCGCGACCCCGAGCTGTTCGGCCATTTCCCGGCTCGACGGGATCGGCACGCCGGCCGGCAGCTGGCCGTCGAGGATCGCGGCGACCAGCATCTCGCGGATCTGCCCTTGCAGGCTCATGTTCTCGCGTGCCGAGCGCTGCAGCAGTTGCTTCCACATCGCGGTTTTCAGGTGTTGTGCCATCGTGCTTTTCGAGTGTTGGGCAGAGTGTGCTTGGGACTTACCCTGAGCGTGCCGGGAGGAAGGCGCCTTGGTCTCAGCGAATGCACGCATCTGGCACCACTGGCAGCAATTCCGGATGCACACACTGCCGCCTGACCCCACCACAACGGAGACATGGATGCCCAACATCAGACAACTGCTCGGCCGAGGCGCGCTCGCATTCGGAATGGTATCGGCATTGAGCGGCACCAGTGGCGCGCTGGCCCAGACCAAGGAGGTGACCGTCGCCTACCAGCAGATCGCTGGGCCGATGATCGTTGCCATGACCAGCGGCACGATCGAGAAATCGACCGGCTACAAGATCAACTGGCGCCAGTTCGAGTCGGGCGCCAAGGTCGCTACCGCGATGGCTTCCGGCGATGTGCAGATCGGCGTCATCGGCTCCAGTCCGCTGGCCGCCGCGCTCAGCCGCGGTCTGGACCTGCAGCTCTTCTGGATCCTCGACGACATCAACGAGGCCGAGGCCCTGGTCGTGCGCAATGGCGCGGGCATCGACAAGCCGTCCGACCTCAAGGGCAAGAAACTGGGCGTCCCCTTCGTGTCGACCACGCATTTCCACACGATGTTCGCGCTCGAACAATGGGGCATCAAGCCGAACGAGCTGCAGCTGCTGAACATGCAGCCCAACCAGATCGCGGCGGCCTGGGAGCGCGGCGACATCGATGCCGCCTTCGTGTGGGATCCGGCGCGCGCGCGCATCAAGCAGACCGGCAAGGTACTGATCACCTCGGGTGAATTGAGCAAGAAAGGCAAGGCCACGTTCGACGGGGTGGCGGTGAGCCGTCCCTTCGCCGAGGCGAATGCGGACTTCATGGCCCGGTTCGTGAAGGCCGTGGCCGATGCGGACGCCTCCTACCGCACCAACCCTGCTGCCTGGGGGCCCGACTCGGCGCCTGCCAAAGCCATTGCGGCCAAGATCGGCGGCGACCCCAGGGCCAGCTCCGAGGCTCTCAAGCTGTACGCCTATCCCAGCGCCGAGCAGCAGGCTTCGCCGGCCTGGCTCGGCGGCGGCCCGGGCGGCGGCGCGGCCAAGGCCCTGAAGGCAACGGCCGACTTTCTGCTCGAGCAAAAGCGCATCGACTCGGTGTCCAGCGATTACAGCAAGTTCGTGACCCCCAAATACGTCGAAGCGGCCATGCGGCTGAAGTAAGTGGCCGATCCACAGTGCATCTCAGCGACACCAAGGAACCCCCAAATGGCGATGGAACAACTCCAGGTCAAGGACGTCAGCGTAACCTATCCGGGGCGCACGCCCTCCGAGCGGGTGCACGCGCTGGACCGCATCAACCTGACGATCAACCGCGGCGACTTCGTCGTCGCACTCGGCGCTTCCGGCTGCGGCAAGACCACACTGCTCAGCCTGATGGCGGGCTTCATCTCCGCCTCCACCGGCGACCTGCTGCTCGGCGGCAAGGCCATCCAGGGGCCGGGCTCGGACCGCGGCGTGGTGTTCCAGAAGCATGCCCTCCTGCCCTGGCTCAGCGTGATGGAGAACACGGAATTCGGCCTCAAGCTGCAGGGCATGCCCAGGGACGAGCGGCGCGAGCGCGCGGCCAGGAACCTCGCGCTGGTCGGCCTGCAGGACTTCCACAGGCACATGATCTACCAGCTGTCGGGCGGCATGCAGCAACGCGTGGGCATCGCGCGCGCGCTGACCTGCAACCCGGCCATGCTGCTGATGGACGAGCCGATGGCGGCGCTGGACGCGCTGACGCGCGAGACGATCCAGGAGTTGCTGCTGGACGTGTGGCAGAAGACCCAGAAGATGTTCTTCTTCATCACGCACAGCGTCGAGGAGGCGCTGTTCCTGGCGAGCCACCTGATCGTGATGTCGCCGCGGCCCGGCCGCATCACGCACCGCTACGAGCTCGACTTCAACAAGCGCTTCCTGCAGACGCGCGACGCGCGGGCCGTGAAGTCCAGCCCCGACTTCATTCAGATGCGCGAGGAAGTGCTCAACATCATCTACGGCGACGAACGTGCCGGCGAGGCACACAAGGAGTTGAGCCATGTCTGACATAGCCCTCAAGACGACCCCCGGCGGCGGCATCCTGGCGCGCCTTTTCGCCAAGCGCTCCGTGCGGCCGGGAGAGCAGTTCGGCGCACCGGGCCAGGGCCGGGCCGGCACCATCGCGACGGGCACCGTCATCGCCACCCTGGCCTTGTGGGTGCTCGTGACCAACATGGGCTGGGTCAAGCCGCTGTTCCTGCCGTCGCCGCAGGCGGTGTTCGCGAAGTTCGTGCAGGTGTCGACCGAGGGCTTCGCGGGGGCCACGCTGTTCGAGCACACATGGACGAGCCTGTACCGCGTGTTCGGCGCCTTCGCGCTGGCCTGCGCCACCGCCATCCCGATCGGCGTGATGATGGGCGTCAGCCGCGTCGCGCGGGGCATCTTCGATCCGCTGATCGAGTTCTACCGGCCCCTGCCACCGCTCGCCTACCTGCCGATGGTCATCATCTGGTTCGGCATTGGCGAGTTCTCCAAGCTCTACCTGATCTTCCTGGCGATTTTCGCCCCGATGGCGATCGCCGCCCGCTCGGGCGTGCGTTCGGTGTCCATCGAGCAGATCCACGCGGCCTACTCGATGGGCGCGACGCGTTTGCAGGTGATCTGGTACGTGATCCTCAAGTCGGCGCTGCCCGAGATCTTCACCGGCATGCGCATCGGCATCGGCGTGGGCTGGACCACGCTGGTGGCCGGCGAGATGGTGGCCTCCACCCGCGGCCTGGGCTTCATGGTGCTCAACGCCGCGGAGTTCCTGGCGAGCGACGTGGTCATCATGGGCATCATCGTGATCGGCCTGTTCGCCTTCGGTTTCGACGTCCTGATGCGCTACCTCGAGAAAGTGCTGGTGCCCTGGAAGGGCAAGGTGTAGCGCGGCCTTGCAGAGCGTGAAGAACAAGCGACCGGAAAACGACGTCGCATGACTGCGCTGCAGGGGGCGTCGTTCCTGTTTTGCGTGGCGATCGCCACGTGCGCGCAGACACTCACCGGCTTCGCCTTCGGCCTGATCCTGATGGGCCTCGTCGGCATGCTGGAGATGGTGCCGCTGGCGGATGCGGCCAACGTCGCCAGCGTCCTCACGCTGGTCCAGGCCTGTGTCGTGCTCAGGGGCTCGCGCAAGTCGCTTGATCTGGCGGCGCTGCGCGACAAGGTGCTCGGCAGCAGCGTCGGCGTCGTCGCCGGGGTGCTGCTGATCGGCTGGCTCAGCGGCAATGTCGTGCTGGTGCTGCGCTTCCTGCTGGGCCTCACGATCCTCGCCTGCGCCGCGACCATGCTGCTGCGGGCGGCGCCTTTGCGCGAGCGTTCGTCGCGCGGCACATTTCGCGCCTTCGGCCTGGTGTCCGGCGTGATGAGCGGGCTTTTCTCGAGCGCCGGACCGCCGCTGGTCTATCACTTCTACCGGCAGCCGATGGAGCCGGTCGCGATCCGTCAGACGCTGGTGATGATTTTCGCTTTCAACGCGTTTTTGCGCCTCCTGCTGGTGGTGCCGAGCGGCCATTTCAGCGTCCGCGCGGCTGGGCTCGGCCTCCTTGCGATGCCGTTGGTGTTGGCGTTGACATGGTTGATGAAACGCCGTCCGCCCAACTGGTCTGCGCGTACCGTGCGCATGATCGTCTGCGCTCTGCTGGTGTTGGCCGGCCTCAGCCTGGTCCTGCCGGCCGTGGTGAGGCTGAATCAATAGTCTTCTCGGACGATGACGCCCAGGTTTTGGCCTCTTACGCTCTCTGCATGGGATCCAGGTTGAGGTCCTACGTTCTCACAGGAGCACACATGAGACTCAAGAACAAGATCGCCCTGGTCACCGGCGCGGGCCAAGGCATGGGGCGGGCCATTGCGCGCTGTTTCGCGCAGGAGGGCGCCATCGTGGTGGCGCTGGACCTGAACCTGGAGGCGGCGCAGCAGACGCTGGCCGGTCTGGGTGGGCGCAGCATCGCACGCAGCCTGAACGTGGCTGACAGCGCCGCGGTCGCGGCCGTGGTCGATGAGGTGGTGGCCACTTTTGGCTGCGTCGATGTGCTGGTCAACAATGCGGGCATAGGCTCGGT
>JAQGLP010000321.1 GCA_028292835.1 Variovorax sp. | reverse complement strand
CGCGACCTGCCGGCCGGCCCTCAACTACTACCTGATCAGCACCTGGCCGAAAGAGGCCAAGGACGATCCGCAAAGCCGCTTCGTCAACGAGCGCAGCCACGCCAACATCCAGAAGGACGGAACCTATTCGGTCATCCCGCGCATGTGGGGCGGACACACGACGCCGGACGAGCTGCGCCGTATCGCCGACGCGGCCGACAAGTACAGGATCCCGACGGTGAAGATCACGGGCGGCCAGCGCATCGACCTGCTGGGCGTGAAGAAGGAAGATCTGGAGAACGTCTGGAAGGACATCGGCATGCCCAGCGGCTTCGCCTATGCCAAGTCGCTGCGCACGGTGAAGACCTGCGTCGGCAGCGAATGGTGCCGCTTCGGCACGCAGGACTCGACCCAGCTGGGCAAGGATCTGGAACGCGCGCTGTGGGCGATGTACTCGCCGCACAAGGTCAAGCTGGCCGTGTCGGGCTGCCCGCGCAATTGTGCCGAATAGGGCATCAAGGACGTGGGCGTGATCGGCGTCGACTCGGGCTGGGAAATCTATGTCGGCGGCAATGGCGGCATCAAGACCGAAGTGGCCGAATTCCTCGTCAAGGTCAAGACCGGCGAGGAAGTGATGGAGTACGCGGGCGCGTTCCTGCAGCTGTACCGCGAAGAAGGCTGGTACCTCGAACGCACTGTGCACTACATCGGCCGCGTCGGACTCGACTACGTCAAGCGCAAGATCCTCGACGACGCGGCGTTGCGCAGGGCACTGTGGGAGCGACTGCAATTCGCGCTCGACGGCGAACCGGACCCCTGGTTCGAATCCAGCCGCGCGTCGATCGACACGCGCCAGTTCATCCCCATCGCGGTGGAACCGGTCCCGGCAGCGCCAACCGCATCCGCCCACCCGCAATCCGCCTGAAGGAGCCTGTCATGAGCGAATGGACCGTCATCTGCCGCGTCGAGGACATCCCGGCGCTGGGGGCACGCCGCGTGGCGCGGCCCGCCGGCATCGACGTCGCGGTGTTCCGCAACAGCCAGGACGAGGTGTTCGCCCTGCTCGACCGCTGCCCCCACAAGGGTGGCCCGCTGAGCCAGGGCATCGTGTTCGGCACCAGCGTGGCCTGCCCGCTGCACAACTGGGCGATCGGTCTGGACGACGGCTGCGCCAAGTCGCCCGACGAAGGCTGCACGCCGAAGTTCGCGGTCAAGGTGAGCGGCGGCGTGGTGCACCTCGCAGCGGAGGAACTGGCGACGCATGCCGTCGACCTGAAACGCCCGGTGGCCGGCCCGAAGCGCGCCCTCGGCGCCCACGGCCCGATCGACACCGGCCACCCGGCCTGATCGGCACCGGCATGGCGGAAACCAAGTCCACCTGCCCGTACTGCGGCGTGGGCTGCGGCGTCATCATCGACTCCGAGGGCCCGCAGATCACCGGCGTGCGGGGCGACCCGGACCATCCGGCGAACTTCGGGCGGCTCTGCACCAAGGGCTCCACGCTGCACCTGACCGCCGCTGCGGCCGTCACGCGCCAGACACGGCT
This sequence comes from Variovorax sp., assembly GCA_028292835.1. Taxonomy (GTDB): domain Bacteria; phylum Pseudomonadota; class Gammaproteobacteria; order Burkholderiales; family Burkholderiaceae_C; genus Variovorax. The sequence continues at coordinate 5,433 of JAQGLP010000321.1, read as the reverse complement.
GCTGCAGCCCATGCGGCGCCTCCAGCGCGGCGCGGCGCCGGAGGCCGTGTCGTGGGACGCGGCGCTCGACAGCGCGACGACCCGGTTCGCGCAGGTGATCCGCGACCACGGCCCCGATGCCGTCGGCTTCTACGTGTCGGGCCAGTTGCTGACCGAGGACTACTACGTCTTCAACAAGCTGGCCAAGGGCCTGATCGGCACCAACAACATCGACACCAACTCCCGGCTGTGCATGAGCAGCGCGGTGGCCGGCTACAAGCAGACGCTGGGCGCCGATGCGCCGCCCGCCTGCTACGACGACCTGAAGCACGCCCAATGCCTGTTCATCGTCGGCAGCAACACGGCGTGGGCGCATCCCATCCTGTTTCGCCGCATCGAAGACGCGAAGGCCGCCAACCCGGCGCTGAAGATCGTCGTGGCCGACCCGCGCCGCACCGACACGGTCGAGATCGCCGACCTGTTCCTGCCGATTCAGCCAGGCACCGACGTGATGCTCTTCAACGGCATGCTCCACCTGATGCTGTGGGAGGGCTGGACCGACGCGCGCTACATCGCGGCCCACACCACGGGTTTCGAGGCGCTGAAGGCCACGGTGCGCGAATGCACGCCCGACAAGGTGGCGCAGGTCTGCGGCATCGCGAAGGACGAGCTGCTGACGGCGGCCCGCCACTTCGCCACCTCGGCCGCCACGCTGAGCCTGTACTGCCAGGGCCTCAACCAGTCGTCCAGCGGGACGGCGAAGAATGCGGCCCTCATCAACCTGCACCTCGCGACCGGCCAGATCGGCAAGCCCGGTGCCGGTCCGTTCTCGCTGACCGGCCAGCCCAATGCGATGGGCGGACGCGAAGTCGGCGGCATGGCCAACCTGCTGAGCGCGCACCGCGACCTTGCGAACCCCCGGCACCGGGCCGAGGTGGCCGCGCTGTGGGGGGTGCCTGCCGTACCCGCGGCGCCCGGCAAGACCGCCGTCGAGATGTTCCAGGCCGCGGCCGACGGCGAAATCCGCGCGCTCTGGATCGCGTGCACCAACCCCGCGCAGTCGATGCCCGACCAGGCGACGGTGCGCCGCGCGCTGGAACGCGCCGAGTTCGTCGTGGTGCAGGAGGCCTTCTCCACCACGGCGACCTGCGACTTCGCCGACCTGTTGCTGCCCGCCACCAGCTGGGGCGAGAAAGACGGGACCGTGACCAACAGCGAGCGTCGCGTCTCGCGCGTGCGCGCGGCCGTGCCGGTGCCGGGCGAAGCGCGCGACGACTGGTCGATCGCGGTGGATTTTGCGCGGCGGCTCGAACAGCGGCTGGGCGTGGCCGGTCCGCTCTTTCCGTACGCGAGCGCCGAGTCGGTCTGGAACGAGCACCGCGAATCGACGCGCGGGCGCGACCTGGACATCACCGGCATGAGCTACGCGATGCTCGAAGCCGCACCGCAGCAGTGGCCGCTGAAGGAAGGCGACTCCGTCGGCCGTGCCCGGCTGTACGAGGACGGCGTTTTCCCCACGCCCGACGGCCGGGCCCGGTTCGTCGACACCGCCTACCGGCCCGTGGCCGAGGCGCGCGAGGCGCGCTATCCCTTCTCTCTCAACACCGGGCGCCTGCGCGACCAGTGGCACGGCATGAGCCGCACCGGCACCCTGGGCCGCCTGTTCGGCCATGTGGCCGAACCGGTGGTGCAGTTGCATGCGCAGGACATGGCGCGACGGCAGCTGCAGAACGGCGACCTGGTGCACGTCACCTCGAAGCGGGGTTCGATCCTGCTGCCGGCGCAGGCCAGCGCCGAGGTCGGGCTGAGCCAGGCTTTCATCGCGATGCACTGGGGCGGCGAGTTCCTGAGCGGCTGCTCGTCCACCGGCACGCGGCTGGCGGGCGTCAACGCGCTCACCAGTTCGGCGTACTGCCCGTCGTCGAAGCAGCCTGAGCTCAAGCACGCCGCGGTGAAGGTCCTCAAGGCCGAGATGCCCTGGTCGCTGCTGACCATGGTCTGGCTGCCTCCGGACGCCGCGCTCGCCGCGCACCGCGCGCTGAAGCCGCTGATGGCGCTGTTCCCGTTCGCCACCTGCGTTCCGTTTTCCAGCAACACGCCGCTGGCCGGCTCCGGCGGTGCGGCAGGCGTCGAACGCGCGGGCATCCTGTTTCGCGCCGCTGCGCACGACACGCCGTCCGACGCGGTGCTCGACCACATCGAGGCCCTGCTCGGCCTTCAAGGCGCCGAGACGCTGCGTTACGCCGACCGCAAGCGCGGACAGCGGCGCACGGCGCGGCTGGTACGCCATGGCACGGACGCGGTGCTCGAGGGTTTCCTGCTGGCCGGCGACACCCGTGCCGAGGCCTGGATCGCCACCCTGCTGCGGGAGGAGTTGCCGGCCCAGGGCTATGGACGGCTGCTGCTGTCACCCGGCGCACGCGCGCCAGTGGCGATCCAGTCGCGCGGCCGCCCGGTCTGCACCTGCTTCAACGTGACGGACGTGGCCATCCGGAACTGCCTGGAAGGCGCCAGCGGCACGCCGGACGAGCGGCTCGCCGCGCTCCAGGGTGCGCTGAAATGCGGGACCAACTGCGGTTCCTGCCTGCCGGAGCTCAAGCGCATGGCGCGCGCCGCAGTGGGGTCCTCCGCCGAAGCGCTGGCGGCCGCCCCCTGAACGCCATCGCGCCATGGCCGCGGGCTGCGCTGCACTCGGCGCGCGGCTCAGTCCCGCGCACCCGCGCCGGCCAGTGAATCCAGGGGCCAGCGCGGCTTGACGTCAAAGGCGTAGTCCACGTTGGCCGATTCGATGCCCGACTGCAAGCGCATGGCCGCCGCCATCGCGATCATGGCGCCGTTGTCGGTGCACAGGTGCAGCTCGGGGTAGTGAACGCGCACCCCCCGCCTGGCGCAGGCCGCGTTCAATTGATCGCGCAGCGCTTGGTTGGCGCCGACCCCGCCGGCGACCACCAGCCGGCGCAGGCCGGTCGCTTCGAGCGCGGCCAGGCTCTTCTTGAGCAATACCTCGACGATGGCGGCCTGGGTCGAGGCCGCAAGATCGGCCTTGCGCGCCTCCAGTTCACCGCCCAGCCTTTTCGCCTGGGTGAGCACAGCGGTCTTCAATCCGGCGAACGAGAAATCGAGATCGCCGCTGTGCAGCAGCGGACGCGGCAGCTTGAAGGCCGCTGCGTCGCCCTGCTGCGCCAATTTGGCCAGCCAGGGACCGCCCGGATAGGGCAGCCCCATCAGCTTGGCCGACTTGTCGAAGGCCTCGCCGGCGGCGTCGTCGATGGTTTCGCCGAGGATTTCGTAGTGCCCGACCCCCTCGACGCGCATCAGCTGCGTATGACCGCCCGACACCAGCAGCGCGACGAACGGAAACTCGGGCGGATCGGCACTCAGGAAGGGCGACAGCAAGTGGCCTTCGAGGTGGTGCACGCCGAGCACCGGGCGGCCCAGTGCGGCACCGAGCGCGCAGGCCACGCCGGCCCCCACCAGCAACGCCCCTGCCAGCCCCGGGCCCCGCGTGTACGCCACCACGTCGATCTCCGCCAGCCGGCGGCCGGCCTCGTCGAGGACCGTTTGCGCGAGCGGCAGCACGCGCCGGATGTGATCGCGGCTGGCCAGCTCCGGGACCACGCCACCGTAGGCCTGGTGCATTGCGATCTGGCTGTGCAGCGCGTGCGCCGCCAGGCGCGGCAGTCCGCTCGCGCCGGCCTCGACCAGCGCCACCCCGGTTTCGTCACAGGACGATTCGATTCCAATTACCCACATGCGGCAAGTGTAGGACGCCGGGACGGGCCCGGCCTCGAGCGGCGAGGGCCGAAACTACAGGCGGTCCAGCCGGCCGCCATCCACGCGCACCTGAGCGCCCAGCACGAACGCGGCATCGTCGGAGGCCAGGTAGGCGACGGCCGCCGCCACGTCCTCCACGCGCCCCACATCGGCCTTGTCGATCACCTCGACGCCGCTCTTCACATTGGGATTGTTCCACAGCATCGGCGTGTCGATGGCGCCGGGCAGGATGGCGTTGGTGCGGATGCCCTTGGCCTTGCCTTCCAGCGACGAGGAACGGGTCAGCGACAACAGCGCGGCCTTGGCCGCAGCGTAGGGCGCGACCAGCGGGCTGGTTTCGATGGCGTGAATGCTGGCGATATTGACGATGGCGCCGCCAGGCTTCATGTGCAGGAAAGCCTGCTTGGTGAAGAAGAAGGCGCCCAGCAGATCGACATTCAACACCCGCAACCAGTCCTCACCGGTGAGTTCATCCAGCGCCTTGAACTCCATCAGGCCGGCGTTGTTGACCAGCACGTCGAGGCGGCCAAAGCGCTCCAGGGTGCCCGCCACGGTGGCGGCCACCTCGGCCTCCACGCCCACGTTGCAGCGGCTGGTCCAGACGGCGGGAGCGCCGGCCGCCGTCACGGCCGGGCCGGCGGCGGCCAGGTTGGCTTCGTTGTAATCGGCCAGGACGAGGCGCGCGCCCTCGCTGGCCAGCCGCTTGGCGATGGCGAGACCGATGCCGCTGGCGCCGCCCGTGACGATGGCAACTTTGTCCTGGAATCTCATGGGACCTCGCGAAGAAAAGGGGTTCAGGTTTGGGGAATCGCGTTGGCGGACGCGGTCGATGGATCCTGTTGCGAGCTTTCCGCCTCGCCCTGCTTCTGCTGGGCCCAGGACTGGCTGCTCTCGCTGGGCATCACGATCGGCACCGCCAGGCACACGCTCTGCGCCGGCAGCACCTGGCGCCAGTCATGGATGAGCTTTTTGTACGCCTCGCCCACCGGCCGGATCTTGCGATCGAGGTCGTACAGGCCGACCGCGTGCACCCGGCCGTTGTCCTCGCGCAGCGCGGTGTCCCAGTCGACCTGGTCCGTCAGCGAATACCAGGTGAAGCCGATGATCGGGATGCCGTCGTTGCGCACGCGCAGCACGTTGGCCCACTCCTTCCAGAGCCAGTTCACGGCCTCGTCGCCGTTCGGGCCCTGCACCATGTTGGTTTCGGTGTGCATGGTGGGCAGCAGGTAGCGGTCGTGGTACTGCGACGTGATGACGTGGTAGCCGAAGATCTCCCCCGAGGGCAGCGTCAGGCCGCTGGCCGCCACGCGGTGCTCGTTGGTCTGGTAGTAGTCGGTGCCCATGATGCAGAAGCGCTTCAACCGGTTTTCCAGGAAGAAGTGATACTGCTTGCGGGTCATGCCGTTGTCCATCAGGTACTCGTACATCTCCGAATCGACCCGGTGGCCGTAGTTCAGGTCCAGGGACAGGAAGCGCTTGGAGTTCTCGATCTCCGCCGGCTTGATCGCCGCCGGGTTCTCCGCGTGGAAGTACTCCGAGGACTCCGACTGGATGAAGATCGCGTCGGCGCGGACCTTCAGGATCTCCTGCATGGCCAGCACATTGGCTTTCACGATGTGCTTCAGCGCGGTGACGAAGGTGAGGTCGGTGGTGCCCTCCTCGTTCCACCAGCCGAACTTG
>JAQGLP010000289.1 GCA_028292835.1 Variovorax sp. | reverse complement strand
CTCGCGCAGGTTCAGTACGTGGCTGCGCTTGCCGGTGTTGAAGCTGCGCGTGTAATAGCTGCCAAAAGCGTTGCCGGGCAGCGTGCGTGCGCCGTCACCCTGCGGCGATTCGACCTTGGTCACGTCGGCGCCGAAGTCGGCCAGGTACTGCGCCGCGGTCGGCCCCGCAATGAACTGGGACAGGTCGACCACACGCTTGCCCGCAAGCGAGCGCGGCACTCCGCGGCCGGCCGACTCAGGCATGCACCACCCGCGTCGCTTTGTGGATGGTGCGCGGCAGCGTGCCGGCCTCCACCACTTCGACATGAAAGCGTACCTGCAGCTTCTCGCGCAGGCGCTGCGAGAGCCGCTCGCCCAGATCGGCCGAGCTATCGTTCTCGCGCTCCACTCGCAGCCGCACGCCGGTCAGGAAGCCCGTGTGCGGGTCCTTCACGCTGTCGTCAAGTACCAGCAGGTACTCGTTGGAGAGGCCCGGGAAAGCGCGCACGATGTCCTCCACCGCGGAGGGGAAGAGATTCACGCCGCGGATGATGAGCATGTCGTCGGCGCGCCCGAGCACGCCGCCCGACAGGCGCGCGTGCGTGCGTCCGTCGGGTGCGGGCCGGCTGTCGCGCACCACCATGTCGCCGGTCCACCAGCGCACGAGCGGACAGGCCTGCTTGTCCAGGTGGGTGAGCACCAGGACGCCGCGTTCGCCGTCGGCCACAGGCTCTTCGGTCTCCGGGTGCAGCACCTCGACGTAGATGAAGTCTTCGGCCAGCGTGGGCCCGAGCTGCGCGGCCGTGTCCCAGCCGATTGGCTGGCATTCCAGCGCGCCGTAGCAGTCGAACATCTTCGCGCCCCACTGCCGCTCGATGCGCTCGCGCGTGCCTGGAATGCTTGCGCCCGGCTCACCGCCGACACAGACCATCTGCACGGTGGATTGGGTCAGGTCGCGGCCCAGCTTCTCGGCCGCCTCGGCCATGTGCGCCATGAACGAAGGCGTTCCGATCACGCAGCGGCTGCCGTACTGGAAGATGGTCTCGATTTGCCGCTGCGTGTCGCCCGACGAGGCCGGGATCACGAGCGCGCCGACGTGCTGGGCCGCCAGCGTGGCGCCGAGCCCGCCGACGAACCACGCATAGTTGAACATGCATTGAAACACGTCGCCGCGCCGCAGGCCCTGGGCGTAGAGGTAGCGTGCATACAGGCTGGCCCAGCGGTCGATGTCGGCCTGGGTCCAGAGCACCGGCGCGGGCCGTGCCGTCGTGCCGGAGGAGAAGTGCACCCGCACCGCCTCGCCGGGCTTCACCGCCGCCATGCTGCCGAAGGGCGGCTCGGCTTCGAGGCCCTTGACGTAGTCAGATTTGCGCGTGAAAGGCAGGCGCCGCAGATCGGCGAGGCTCTTCAGGTCGCCCGGCCTGAAGCCGACCTCGGCGAACACCCGGCGATAGTGATTGCTGGTCTCGCCGACGCGCTGGAGCTGGCGGCGCAATGCGTCGAGCTGAAAGCTTTCGATGCGGTCGCGCGACCAGGTCTCGGCTTCATCCCAGATGTTCTCCAAGAAGGGCTGCTTTTCTTGCTGCTTCATGATTCGTGTCCTTGAGAATGCCGCGCATCGCAAAGGCGGCGAGCGCATGGGCGATGTCGTCCACCGCCTCGGCGCTTTGCAAGCGGCGCTGGCTGAACCAGACGGTCGCCCAGTTGAGCGCGCCGAAAAAGGGTTTGGTGGCGAGCTTGGGCGGCAGGTCGACGAACAGGCCCGCGCGCACGCCCTCGTCGATCACTTCGACGAACAGCTCTTCGTAGTCGTCGCGCATCTTCACCACCGAGCGCAGCCGCTTGACCGCCGACGAGGCGCCGAGCAAATGCCGCTCCAACCCCTGCACCGCGACCTTCTGCATCGGCAGTTCGGTCAGCAGGATCTGGGTGTGGCGCAGCGCCATCGCCGCCAGCCGCTCGATCGGGCCACCCGGTCCGCGCGCGATGGGCTCGACCTCCTCGTCGAGGCGGCTCATGGCCGCGATCTGCACATCGAAAAACAGGTCCGCCTTGCTGCGGTAGTGGTGATAGATGCGGCCCTTGGTCGCGCCCAGGCGTTGCGCTACGGCATCGATCGACGTCGCGGCGTAGCCGAACTCCATGAACAGCTCCGCAGCCGCTTGCAGGATCTCTTCGCGCGAATCGTTGCTGACCGCTTCTGCGACCGTTCGTTGTTCTGTAGCCATCGCCACCTCTTCTCATACCTGGGTTCATGCTGGGTGCTCTTCCGCCTCCTTGCGCACGGCACGCGACAGCACAAGACGCTGGATTTCGGAGGAGCCTTCGTAGATCTCGAGGATGCGCTGGTCGCGGTAGAGCCGCTCCGCGATGGTCGGCTTGCAGTACCCCAGCCCGCCCCAGATCTGCACCGCATTGTCCGCCGCCCGGTGAGCGACTTCGGAGGTGAAGAGCTTGGCCATCGCTCCGAGGTTCGACACGTCCTCGCCGTTGTCGTAGGCCCGCGCTGCCTCGTAGAGCATCATGCGGGCCGCCGAAATCTCGGTAGCCATGTCGGCCAGCTTGAAGCCGATGCCTTGGTTGTCGCCGATCGGCTGGCCAAAGGTCTTGCGCTGGACGGCGCGCTTGGCGGCTTCCTTGAAGGCGGCGATCGCCAGTCCCATCGACTGCGCCGACACCATGATGCGGCCGACATTGAGTGTCTGCAGCGCGAGCCGCAGTGCGCGGTTCACCTCGCCGATGCGTGCGCTGTCAGGCACCACCAAGTCGACTTTGAGGTTCGAGGTCTGCGTGCCGCGGATGCCCATCTTGTCCGACAGCTCGTCGATGACAGCGCCGGGCTGTTCTTTGTCGACCATGAAGGCCGATATGCCGCGCCCGGCCAGCGCCGGGTCGGTCTTGGCGAAGACCACGTAGTAGCGTGACGCGCCCCCGTTGCCGATCCAGTACTTCTCGCCCTTCAGCCGCCAGCCGTCGCCCTCGCGCACGGCCGTGGCCTCGATGGCGGCCGCGTCCGAGCCGGCGATGCGTTCCGACAGCGCGAAGCTGGTGGCGCGGCCCTGCGTCATCTCGCGCAGGTAGAAGTCCTTCTGTTTGTCGGTGCCTGCCAGCAGGATCGGGAAGGCCCCCAGCTGGTAGGCGCACATGATGGCCGCGGTCGATGCGCAATGTGTGCCCAGCGTTTCCACCGCGGCGACGGTGGATACCAGACTCGCACCTTCCCCGCCCCATTGACGGGGCAGGAACAGGCCAACGAACTTGTGCTCGACCAGCGTCTCGATCGTTTCCCACGGATAGCGCTGGTCGCGGTCCAATTCAGGTGCCAGCGGCGCAAAGCGTTCGCGGCCCAGCCGGTCCGCCAGGGTTTGCCAGCGGGCAGAGATTTCGTCGAGGGTGGGTTTCCATATCTCTGTCACTTGGTGTTCTCCAGGGGGGTCAAGGCGGGTGGATCGGAGGCGGGCGCCGGCTTGGCGCCCGAGTGGAACAGGC
>JAQGLP010000275.1 GCA_028292835.1 Variovorax sp. | reverse complement strand
TTCCCCGTACACAAAAGCTGACGGGCTTCAACTGGATAACTTCTATATCACTGAAGGCAGATTAGTATCAGATCGCTGTTGCCGACGATGGCGATGTCGTCCAGCAGGTGTTGGTGCGCCGCGCTCTGGCCGGCGAGGACGGGCAGTGAGCCGTCGGTGGCCAGCGCGCGGTAGCTCTCGGCGCGCTGGCGCTCGTCCTCGATCCGCAGTGCCAGCCGCTCGATGCGCTGCACCACGCTGACCGTGGCAGCAGCCAGGCTCGCAAAGGCCTGCAGGTCGCCCAGGTTATCTACCGAGAACCGTTCCCGCGCCAGCGCATCCAGGGTCAAAACGCCCCAGGGCTTGCCGTCGATGTGCACCGGGCAGCCCATGCAGTCGTGGACTTCCAGCAATCCGGGCAGGCCTTCCACCAAGCCGTCATAGGGGTCGGGCAGCGCGCTGTCGGCCAGAAAGCGGGTGGGGCCGCTGGCTTCCAACAGCACCCTGAAGCGCGGGTGCTCGTCCACCTTGAAGCGCCGGCCCATCGTGTCGCCGCTCAGGCCGTTGACGGCCACCGGCACCAGCCAGGGACCCTCCAGCCGCAGCAGGGCGGCAGCATCGCAGGGCAGCAACGCGCGCACGGCTTCGAGCAAGCGGCGGTAGCGCTCGCTGTCGGGAAGTTCGCGGGACAGGTCGTCGACCAGGGGAACAAGGGTTTGCAGCATTGACAAGGCGATCAAATTGACTCTAAAGCAGGTCAATCCGACTCGTTGCGAAGCACGTCATTTTGATATGCGACTCCATAAGCCGTTGATTGCTATGGTCATTGGCCATGGCACGGATATTGAATGGACAGTGTCAACCGACATCTCTGTCGTTCGCTTCGGGCCCGCATCGTCCGCCTACCGTCATTACTGGAAAATTCATGCTGACTTCACAACAACGCGCCATCGTTAAATCCACCGTGCCCCTGCTGGAGAGCGGCGGCGAGGCGCTCACCACCCATTTCTACAGGATCCTGCTGTCCGAGTACCCGGAGGTGCGCCCGTTCTTCAACCAGGCACACCAGGCCAGCGGCGACCAGCCCCGGGCGCTCGCCAACGCCGTGCTGATGTATGCGCGCCATATCGACCGGCTCGACCAACTCGGTGGCCTGGTCGCGCAGATCGTCCACAAACACGTCTCGCTGCAGATCGAGCCGGCGCAGTACCCCATCGTGGGCACCTGCCTGCTGCGCGCGATCCGCGAGGTGCTGGGCGCCGACATCGCTACCGACGAAGTGCTGGCCGCCTGGGGCGCCGCGTACTGGCAGTTGGCCGACATCCTGATCGGTGCGGAAGAAAAGGTCTACGCCGAGACGGCCGCCGCGCCCGGAGGCTGGCGTGGCGCCCGCGCGTTCCGCGTGGCGCGCAAGGAGGCCGAGAGCGCAGAGATCACCTCGTTCTACCTGGTGCCGCAGGACGGCGGCACGCTGGCGGACTTCGAGCCGGGCCAGTACCTCGGCCTGCGGTTGGTGGTCGACGGCCAGGAAATCCGCCGCAACTACTCGCTGTCGGCCGCGCCCAACGGCCGCGACTACCGCATCAGCGTCAAGCGCGAGACGGGCGGCGTGGCCTCGGGCCATCTGCACGACGCCGTGCACGAAGGCGATGTGCTGGACGTGTTCCCGCCGGCCGGCGAATTCGTGCTGGCGGCGGGCGACAAGCCGGTGGTGCTCATCAGCGGCGGCGTTGGCATCACGCCCACGCTGGCGATGCTGGACGCCGCGCTGCAGCACCAGCGCCCGGTGCATTTCATCCACTTCGCGCGCAACCGCAAGACGCATGCGTTCCGCGAGGCGGTGGCCACGCGCAAGGCCCGGCATGCCAACCTGCAACTCTTCTACATCTACGACGAGCACGCCGAGGACGAAGACGCAGCACCGCACGCCACCGGCCGCGTGGACACCGACCAGCTCGCACAGTGGCTGCCGCCCTCGCGCGACGTGGACGCCTATTTCCTGGGCCCCAAGCCGTTCATGCGCCAGGTGAAGCGGCAGCTGCGCGAGCTGGGCGTACCGGAATCGCAGACCCGCTGCGAGTTCTTCGGGCCGGCCAGCGCGCTGGAATAAGGCACAGGCGAGCGGTGTCGCGGCCGCGCGGGCGTGTCGCTCACTGCTCCAGTGCCGCGGCGATCTCGCGGCCCAGCTCCAGCACCGACATCGCGTAGTAGCTGCTCCAGTTGTAGCGCGTGATGACGTAGAAGTTCTCGGTGCCGGCCACGTAGCTGGGCGGATCGTCCCCGTTCTGCAACTCGATCAGCGCGAGCGGGCCCTTGTGCCGCAGCGCCTCGCCTTCGAGCAGCGCGCCTTTGGCCTGGAAGCTCGCCACGCTGAAGCTCGGCAGGATGTCGGGCGCGAGCAGGGCGTCCTTGTCGAGCGTGGCCGGATCGAAGCGCACCGGGTAGGTGGCCGGCATGCCCGGCTGCCAGCCGAACGCCTTGAAGTAGTTGGCGACCGAGCCGATCACGTCGATCGGGCTGTTGACGAGATCGATGCGCCCGTCGCCGTCGAAGTCGATGGCGTACTTGGCGATGCTGCTGGGCATGAACTGCGGCATGCCCATGGCGCCGGCGTAGCTGCCGAGCGGCACGCGCGGGTCGGCGGCGGTGCGGCTCTCCAGGCTCAGGAAGCTTTCGAGTTCGCCGCGAAAGAAAGCCTCGCGCTCGGCCGCGCGTGGGTGCGCCTGCGGGAAGTCGAAGGCCAGCGTGGCAAGTGCGTCGAGCACGCGAAAGCTCCCCATGTTGCGGCCGTAGATGGTTTCCACGCCGACGATGCCGACGATGATCTCCGGCGGCACGCCGAACTTCGCATCCGCCAGCGCCAGCGCGTTGGCGTTGTCGCGCCAGAAGCGCACGCCGGCGGCGATGCGCACCGGATCGATGAAGCGGCTTCGGTAGACGCGCCAATTCTTGGCGGTGCCGCGCGGCGCCGGCAGCATCAGGCGCGGCACGTTGGGGAGCAGCCGCGCGCTGCCGATGGTGGCGCGCACCCAGTCGCGATCGAGGTCGCGCCGCGCCGCCACGTCGTCGGCGAACCGCATGGCGTCGTCGCGCGTGGCGTAGGGGAGGCCGTCCCGGTTCGCCGCGCCGGGGACGGCGGTTTGGTTGTCCGAAGATTTCCGGGCCTCGGCGCCCGTGGGGCATACGCAGGCAGCTATTAAAACAATAGCAAGTGGAAGGGCGTGGAGAGAAAGGCAACGTCGCATGGTGCGTGATTGTGCCGGCCAGTCCAGGCGGCGGTATTCGGCGCGCAAGGCGGACAGCTGGGCGACCGGCGACGGCGCGTAGCGCTGGGCTTCGAGGCGCAGCAGCCAGTCGTGCAGCGGCTGGCCGGTGGCACCGAAACGGGCCAGGACCTGCTGCGCCATCTGGCGCGGCGGCGCGGCGTCGGGCAGGTCGAGACCGGCCTTTCGCAGGCGGTCCCGGGCCTGCGCCAGCAGCCGCAGCCAAGGGTCGTGCCGGTGGCGCTCCCACAGCGTCAAGCCGGCACCCGCCGCGCTCGCGGCGACCAGCAGCCACAGCAGTACGCTGGCCAGGTCCTGCGGACTCGGGGCGTCGAAGCCGAGGTGCTTGAGCAGGTCGAGCTGGCGGCTTTGCGTGTAGTTGAGCACCCACTGGTTCCAGCGGTTGTTGACCGCCTCCCAGGCGGCGCGCAGGTGCTGCGCCAGGTCGGGGCTCACGGTGCCGTTGGCGCCGGCAAAGAGCCCGGGCGGCCGCGCCAGCCGCTGGAACGCGCCGACGCGCCCGGGCGCCACCGAGGCCGTCGGATCGACGCGCACCCAGCCGGTGCCTTCCTGCCACACCTCGGCCCAGGCGTGGGCGTCGCTCTGGCGCAGCACCCAGAAGCCGTCAACGCCGTTCAGCTCGCCGCCCTGGTAGCCGGTGACGATGCGCGCCGGGATGTCGAGCGCGCGCATCAGCACCACGAAGGCCGAGGCGATGTGCTCGCAGAAGCCCTCCCGGCGGTCGAACCAGAACTCGTCGGCGGTGTCCTTGCCATACACGCCGGGCTCCAGCGTGTAGCTGTAGCCGCCGGTGGCGAGACGCCGCAACACGTTTTGCACCAGCGCGGGCGTGTTGGCGCCAGCGAGCGCCGGATCGGCACGCATGCGCGCGGCCAGCGCCACGGTGCGTGGGTTGGCCCCGGGCGGCAGCGCCACCAAGGCCCGCAGCGCCGGGGTGCGGCGCAGCGGGCCGCTTTCGAAGCGGGTGTGGCTCTCGGCGCGGTAGCGCAGCAGGTCGCCGATCGGGCGGTTCGCCAGCCATTGCAGGTCGGGCGTGCCGGTCACGCGCAGGCCGGGCACCTCGGGCGGGCGCGCCGCCGCGTCGAGCGTCAGCAGCCAGGGGCGGTTGCTCGGCTCCATCGTGACCTCGTAGCGCACCGGCTCGCCCCGCACGCGCAGCTCGGGCCCCAGCAGGGAACGCTCCCAGGGGGGCGGCGCGCTCCATTCGCGGCCGTCGAAGCGTTCCAGGACAGGGCCGCGGAAGTACAGGTCGCGCTGCGCCGGCACGCGGTCGCCCTCGAACCTGATGCGCGCGGCGATGCCGTCGTCGAGCGCGAGTTCCGCGATGCTGCCGACGCGCATCGTCCCGGACAGGCCGCTGCGCCCGGTCACGGTGTCGTTGGGGGTGCCCCACAGTGGCGCCATGCGCGGAAACAGCAGGAACAGCGCCAGCATGATCGGCGCCCCGGCGAGTGCCATCCCGCCCGCCGTGCGCGCGGCCTGCGCCAGCGGAGGGCGGCCGACCGGCATGTGGGCGTTGACCAGCGCCGTCAGCAGGCCCAGCAGGGCGAGCAGCATGGCGAGCGCGGTCAGGAGCGATTGCGAATGGAAGAAGTTGGTGAGCATCGCGAAGAAGCCCAGGAAGAAGACCACGAAGGCGTCGCGTCGCGCGCGCAGCTCCAGGGTCTTGAGCGCCAGCAGCACCACGACCAGCGTGACGCCCGCATCGCGGCCGAGCAGCGTGCGGTGCGTGGTCCAGGTGCCCAGCAGCGCAAGTGCGAGCAGGGCGACGCGCCACCACAGGCCGGGCAGCCGCCGCCCCGCGAGGGCGAGCCA
>JAQGLP010000260.1 GCA_028292835.1 Variovorax sp. | reverse complement strand
ACTCGCGAACATTACGGAGTTCGGCAAGACGCCGCTGCTGGTGGACATTGACACCGGTTTCGGCCCGAGCGCCTTCAACATCGCCCGTACCGTGCGCAGCCTCGTTAAGGCGGGCGCGGCAGCCTGTCATATCGAGGACCAAGTGGGCGCCAAGCGCTGCGGCCACCGGCCGGGCAAGGAGATCGTCGGCAAGCAGGAGATGGCCGATCGCGTCAAGGCCGCGGCGGATGCGCGCACCGACGACGACTTCTTGCTGATCGCACGCACCGACGCGATCCAGCTCGAAGGCGTGGATGCGGCGATCGAACGCGCGCTGGCCTGCGTGGAAGCCGGCGCCGATGCCATCTTCGCGGAGGCCGCCTATGACCTGGACACCTACCGCCGCTTCGTCGATGCGGTGAAGGTGCCGGTACTCGCGAACATTACGGAGTTCGGCAAGACGCCGCTGTTCTCGGTCAACGAACTTCGCTCGGCCAGCGTCGCGATGGTGTTGTATCCGCTGAGCGCGTTCAGGGCCATGAACAAGGCGGCCGAGGCGGTGTACGAAGCCATACGGCGCGACGGCCATCAGCGCGGCGTTCTGGCGACGATGCAGACGCGCGAGGAACTCTACGAGCGCATCGGCTATCACGCGTTCGAGCAGCATCTCGATGCGCTGTTCGCCTCGCAGCCATGACAGGAAATGCGTTCATCGAAGCGCAGCTCGAAGTGTCCGCGACCTACATGCGAGGTGGCACCAGCAAGGGCGTGTTCTTCGACACACGGCAGTTGCCGGCGGCGCTGCTGGCGGACCGCGTCGCGCGCGACCGCTTCCTGCTGCGCGTCATCGGCAGCCCCGACCGCTATGGCAAGCACATCGACGGCATGGGCGGCGCGACGTCCAGCACCAGCAAGGTCGTGTTGATCGGCAAGAGCGAGCGGCCCGATTGCGACGTCGACTATCTCTTCGGTGCAGTCGCTATCGAGGCGCTAGTCATCGACTGGAGCGGCAATTGCGGTAATCTGAGCGCGGCCGTCGGGCCGTTCGCCATTGCGCAGGGCATGGTCGATGTGCCTCGCAACGGCACTGCCCTCGTGCGCATCTGGCAGGCCAACATCGGCAAGCGCATCCTAGCGCATGTGCCGATGCACGGGGGTCGCGTCGTGGAGAACGGCGACTTCGAGCTCGACGGCGTCGCGTTTCCGGGCGCAGGCATCCGGCTCGACTTCCTCGACCCGGCGGGTGGCGAAGGCGAAAAGCCCGGCGCGTTGTTTCCGACCGGCCAGCTCAGCGAGGTGATCGATGTGCCGGGCTTCCTGCCCGTCGAGGTCACACTGCTGAAGGCAGGCAACCCCACCGTCTTCGTCGCTGCCGCGGACCTCGGCCTGCAGGGCACCGAAGCGCAGCGCGACGTCAACGACGACGCGCCGCTGCTCGAGAAGCTCGAGCGGTTCCGGGCTCACGCGGCGGTGCGCATGGGGCTGGCGCGCACACCCGAAGAAGCGACCGCGCTGCGCCCCGCTACGCCCAAGCTGCTGTGGGTGGCGCCGCCCGCGCCTTACGAAGCCGCCGGCGGAAAGCGCATCGCGCCCGGCGATGTCGACTTCGTGGCACGCATCCTGTCGATGGGCAAGCTGCACCACGCCATGACGGGGACCGGGGCGGTCGCGATTGCGGTCGCAGCGTCGGTGCCGGGGACCGTGGTCTCGCGCATCGCGCCGGCCGACGGCGACGGCAGCATCCGGTTCGGCCATGCATCGGGCGTGCTCGACGTGGGCGCCCAGGCGCGGCAAGAGGCCGGCGGTGCGTGGCGTATCGACAAGGTCTCCATGACCCGCAGCGCGCGCCGGCTGATGGTGGGCAAGGTTTGCGTGCCCGCCGGCTGTGCGGGCGAATCGTTTTAAACACACCGAAAGGAAAACTCTCCATGACACCACAGAGAACCGCCGTCATCACCGGCGCAGCCAGCGGCATCGGGCTCGAGAGTGCCAGATGGCTCAGGGATTCGGGCGTCTCCCTGATATTGCTCGACCGCAGCGAGACGGTGCGTGATGTCGCATCGACGCTGTCCGGGGAGGGCGTGCGCGTACAGGCCGTGGTGGCCGACCTGTCGGACCTATCGGCGGTCGCGGAGGCGGGGGAGCGGATTCTTTCGCTCTGCGAGGGCGTGGACATCCTGGTGAACAACGCCGGCGTGCATCCCAAGGTCGATGGGCGCATCGCGCAGTTCGAGGAGATCACCCTCGAAGACTGGGAGTTTGTCTTCCGCGTCAACACCAGCGCACCGTTCCTGCTCTGCCAGAAGCTCGTTCCGTCGATGAAGCGTAGGCAATGGGGCCGCGTGATCAACATCGCGTCACGCGCCGGGCGAACCTACTCCCCGCGCGCGGGCACGCACTACTCGGCGTCTAAGGCCGCAGTGATTGGCATGACACGCAAGATTGCGGGCGACTACGCGGCCTTCGGCATCACGGCCAATTGCATCGCACCAGGCCAGATTGAGACACCGTTGGCGCGGACCTCCACGCCCGAAGTGCTGGCCGAGGCCGCCAAGAAGATCCCGGCCGGCCGGCTCGGTTCCGTCGCGGAGATCGCATCGGCGGTGGCTTACTTGGCGAGCGACGGCGCGAGCTTTGTCACCGGCACAGTGATTGACATCAACGGCGGCGAGACGATGGGTTGAGCTATGACATGACCTCGCAGTGAGCAGCAGTTCCTGAAGAAGAGGTGGCCCCGAAAAAATGAGCAGGTCGATGGTCCGCCCTTATATGGGCGCCCATATAAGGGCGGACTTAGGATTTATCCTTAAATTATATAAAGTTTGCTCCAGAGCCGAACCGCACTCGGCGAAGGAGCAAAGCATGGCCAAGGCGCACGCCGACTCGTGGGCAGTGACGGATGAGTTCTGGAAGCGAGTGGAGCCGCTGGTGCCGCAGCCCGGGCGAGATCCGAACAAGCATTACCTTCGCAGTGCGGGAGCGGGTCGCCCACCGAAGGCCCGCGCCTGGTCTTCGAGGCCATCGTGTACGTGCTCAGGACGGGCTGCCAGTGGAAGGCGCTGCCAGCCGAGCGCTTTGGCAGCGCGAGCGCGGTGCACCAGAAGTTCATGCAGTGGTCAAAGGCGGGCTTCTTCGAGGCGCTGTGGAAGGCGGGCTTGGCCGAGTACGACGACCTCGAAGGCATCGCCTGGCGCTGGCAGAGCATCGACGGGGCGATGTTGAAGGCCCCCCTGGCCCAGGAGGCGGTGGGGCGCAACCCGACGGATCGGGGGAAAAAAGGGCAGCAAGCGCCACCTGCTGGTGGACGGTCGTGGCGTCCCGTTGTCGCTCGTCGTGACGGGAGCCAACGCGCACGACGTGACGCAGCTTGAGGCGGTGCTGGACGCCATCGTGGTCAAGCGCCCGAGGCCAAAGCAGCGTCGCTCCAGGCACTTGTGTGCCGATGCCGGGTATCAGGGCAGGAACGCCATGAGGATCATCTTGGCCCATGGCTACATCCCGCATGTGGTGGGCCGCAAGAGTGAGGCCCAGCAGAAGAAGCGCGATCCGAAGAAGAAGGCGCGCCGCTGGGTGGTCGAAGCCTGCCATGGCTGGTTCAACCGGTTCAGGAAGCTGCTGGTGCGCTACGAGAAGCTTGAGCACACCTTCCTCGCGCTCAACCACCTTGCCGCGGCCATCATCGCCCTGCGCAAGATCGTGCTGCCGGTGAATATTATTTACGGATAAATCCTTAGTATTTCCCTGCTCTTTCGCCGTCATCAGCTTCATCGAAGCCGAAAAACGTGATCTGCTCGGCCAGTAGCACACGTTCTCGCTCGAAGTTGTTCACCGGAGCATCGGTATCGCTCCAGCCAATGGCTAGCCCACAAAATAGCATCGTTTCATCTGAAAGACCGACATAATCTTTTATGGTTCGACCGTACATTCCAATATATTCCTGCGAGCAGCTATCTAATCCTTCGCCGCGCAAAAGGAGCATGATGGTCTGGATCCACATACCGACATCGGACCACCGAGGCGCTTTCATCAGCTTGGGGAAATGGCATAGCAGCAGTACCGGCGCGCCGAAGCTAGAGCGCTTTCACCCTGAGCAGCCATAGCCGCAGTGCCGGATGTAGCGCGCGCACTCGGCTGCGGAGAAGTTGTCGAGCAGCGCGCCGATAGCCTGCCAGAGGGACTCTATGGTGCGCGCGGCCGTCCTTCGCAGCAGGCCTTTGAGCTTGGCAAACACCTGCTCGATGGGGTTCATGTCGGGGCTGTAGGCGGGCAAGTAGCGCAACTCGGCGCCTGCTGCTTCGATGGCCTGCCGCACGCCTTGGACCTTGTGCGAGCCGAGGTTGTCCATCACGACGATGTCACCGGCTCGCAGCTCCGCAGCGAGCATCTGTTCGACCCAGCCCACGAAGCTCTGGCCGTTGATGGGGCCGTCGAGCACACAGGGCGCTGCCAGGCCGTCCTGGCGTAGCGCGCGCAGACAAAGGTGGTCGTGCGCCAGTGGCCATAGGGTGTTCGCCCAGGCAACGCCGGCCCTTGGCAGAGCGTCCGCGCGTGATTGTCATGTTGGTCGTCGCCCAGGTCTCGTCGATAAACACCAACTGGCCCGGCTGCATCGCAGCACGCCCGGCTGTCCACGCCTGGCGCGCAGCCGCTACATCCGAGCGCTCTTGCTCGCTGGCGTGCAGGGACTTTTTTTAAGGCTCAAGCCCAGCCGCTCGAGCGTCTTCCACATGGTCGTGACGCCCACCCGCGCGCCATGCTCGTGCTCTGCCCACGCGCAAAGCTGCGCCAGCGTCTGGTCGGCTTGTGCCTGCACCTGAGCGGTGAGCGCTGTCTCCAGCCCCGCCAGCCGCAGCGGCACGTGGTTGCACTGCACGCCTGCTGAGACTTGGCCGAGCCGGCGACAGCGCGACCTCGCCCGAGCCACGTAGGAGTCGCTGACGGCAAAGCGTTCGGCCACCTCGCGGATCGTGCCCTCAGCTCCCAACACACGGTCGCGCAAGTCCTGCCCATAAGCCTGCCCTGTATGCCACGCCATGACCGCCTCCCGCTCGAGTGCCCGCACGCAAATAACAAGACAGTCATCTTGGCAGCGTCCCAAAAACCTTATCGGCAGTGTGCAGGGTCAGCGCGAAAGCGCTCTAGTGCCCGAACCGTCCCTGGTCCGCGGCTTCGCGTAGCAGCGCATTGACGCGCGTTTGCCAGCCCTTGCCGCTGGCGCGCAGGCTCGCCAGCACGTCCGGGTCGGTGCGCATGCTCAGCATCGGC
>JAQGLP010000231.1 GCA_028292835.1 Variovorax sp. | reverse complement strand
CGCGGCTCGACCTGCGCGTGGTAGTGGGCGCCACCGGCAGCGCCAAGACGCGCGTGCTGCAGGCGCTCGCCGCGCAGGGCCACCAGGTCATGGACCTGGAGGAGTTCGCCGCCCACAAGGGCTCGCTGCTGGGCGCGCTGCCGGGCGTGGCGCAGCCCTCGCAGACCGCCTTCGAGACGCGCATCGCCGAGGTGCTCGACGCCATCGACCCGGCCCGGCCGCTGTTCGTCGAGGGCGAGAGCCGCAAGATCGGCCGCATCGCGCTGCCGCAGCCGCTGGTCGGGCGTCTGCGCGAGGGCGCCTGCATCGAGATCGACGCCACGCCCGGGGCGCGGCTGGCCTACCTGCTGCGCGACTACGCCTACCTGGGCGACGATGCGGAGGCGCTGGCGCAGCAGCTCGGGCGCCTGAAGGAACTGCACGGCAACGCCACGGTCGGGCGCTGGCAGCAGTGGGCGCGTGAACGCGCGCTGGCGCCGCTCTTTGCCGAGCTGACGGCGCTGCACTACGACCCGGCCTACGCGCGCTCGCAAAGCACGCACTTCGCGCACTGGGACACGCGCCGGGTGGTGGCGGCCGACGACCTGTCGGACGCGGCCATCGCCGCGCTGGCGCAGCGGGTGGCCGCGCAGGCCTGAGCGCCGCGCGCCTGCCCCCTTCCCGGCCCGTGTACCCTCCCGCATCGCGTTGGCTCACACTCCGAAGTGCCCGGCGTCCATGACAGCGGTCCGCCGACGCGCGAGCGTGGAGCGGATTCATTCTGCGGAACCCCATCGCCCATGCGCACCTCTCCCATGACGCTCCCCGATTCGAATGCCCTGCCCGGCGACGACGTGCACTGGTGGCAGAAACTCGGGCCGGGCCTCATCACCGGCGCGGCGGACGACGACCCGAGCGGCATCGCCACCTATTCGCAGGCCGGCGCACAGCTCGGCTACGGCGTCGGCTGGACGTTGCTGGTGACCTACCCGCTGATGGTCGGCATCCAGCTGGCCAGCGCGCGCATCGGGCGTGTCACCGGCCGGGGCCTCACGGAGACGTTCGCGCGCTTTTGCCCGCGCTGGCTGGTGGCCTCGCTCGTTTCGCTGCTGGTGATCGCCAACGTCATCAACCTCGGCGCCGACCTGAACGCGATGGGCGCCGCGGCCGCGCTGGTGCTGCCCGGCCATGGCGCGTGGTACGCGACGGGCTTCGGCGTCGTGTCGCTGCTGCTGCAGGTGTTCCTGCCCTACGAACGCTATGTGCGCGTGCTCAAGTGGCTGACGCTCTCGTTGTTCGCCTATGTCGGCGTGGTGTTCGCCGCCCATGTGGACTGGGGCGCGGCCCTCAGGGGCACGGTGGTGCCGTCGTTCCAGTGGGACCGGCACTATGTCACCACCGTCGTGGCCATCCTGGGCACCACCATCAGCCCCTACCTGTTCTTCTGGCAGGCGATGCAGGAGGTCGAGGAGATCAAGCGCGTGCCCCAGGACCACGCCCTGCGCATCGCGCCGAGTCAGGCGGGGCGCCAGTTCCGGCGCCTGCGGCTCGACACGCTAGCCGGCATGGGGTTCTCCAACGTGATCGCCTACTTCATGATCCTGGCGGCCGCGGCGACGCTGCATGCCCACGGCATCACCGACATCGAGACGACGGCGCAGGCCGCGACGGCGCTGCGTCCGCTGGCCGGCGAGGCGGCGTTCGTGCTGTTCGCGCTGGGCGTGATCGGCACCGGCCTGCTGGCGCTGCCGGTGCTGGCCGGCTCGGCGGCCGATGCAGTGGCGAGCTACTTCCGCCTGCGCAAGGGGCTGGACCTGCCGCTGGCCAAGGCGCGCAGCTTCTACGCCATCCTGGCCGCCGCGATGGCGATCGGCGTGGGCATCAGCCTGTCGGGTCTCAATCCGATTTGGGCGCTCTACTGGTCGGCCGTGATCAACGCGGTGATCTCGGTGCCGGTGATGGTGGCGGTCATGGTCGCGTCCGCCAGCACGAAGGTGATGGGCCGCATGGTGTTGCCGATGCCCTGGAAGGCGCTCGGCTGGCTCGCCACCGCGGCGATGGCGGCCGCCTCGATCGCGCTGCTGGTGGTGTCGGTCGGCTGACGGGGAAGCGCGGCGGACGAAGGTGCTGCCCGCTCTCTTTTCGATAGCAGAATGCGCCTGCCCGGCGGGCGCCTCAGGCCTTTTTCCTGAAGATTTTCTTGCCGAGCTCCACCAGCGCCAGCACGGCCGCGCCGGCCACCAACCCGGCGAGGCCATTGCCCAGCATGGAGGCAATCGCCCCGAGCGTGCCGCCCAGGCCCGCAGCCCAGGCTTGCAGCGCGTGTCCGGCGGCCGGCACGCCGTGCACCAGGATGCCGCCGCCCACCAGGAACATCGCCACCGTGCCGGCCACCGACAGCGCCTTCATGAGCCACGGCGCCGCCCGCAGGATGCCACGGCCCAGCGCGCGCTGGGCGGCCTCCGGGCGCCGGCTCAGCCACAACCCGAGGTCGTCGAGCTTGACGATGCCGCCCACCAGCCCGTAGACGCCGACCGTCATCAGCACGGCGATCAGCGCAAGCACCGCGAGCTGCATGCCGAAGAGCTCGGCCGCCACCGTGCCCAGCGTGATCACGATGATCTCGGCCGACAGGATGAAGTCGGTGCGGATGGCGCCCTTGATCTTGGACTTTTCGTCTGCCGCCATGTCCGTGGCCGGATCGGCCGCCGGCGCATGCGGGCGCGCCGCCTCGCCATGCCCCGCGCGGGGCAGGAGCCCGTGGGCCAGCTTCTCGACCCCCTCGAAGCACAGGTAGGCACCACCCAGCATGAGCAGCGGCGTCACCGCCCAGGGGATGAAGGCGTTGATGGCCAGCGCCGACGGCACCAGGATGGCCTTGTTGACGAACGAGCCCTTGGCCACGGCCCACACCACGGGCAGCTCGCGGTCGGCCTTGACGCCCGAGACCTGCTGCGCGTTGAGCGCCAGGTCGTCGCCCAGCACGCCGGTGGTTTTCTGGGCGGCGACCTTCGTCAGCAGCGAAACGTCATCGAGCACCGAGGCGATGTCGTCGAGCAGCAGGAACAGGCTGGCAGCCATGGGTTTTTGCGGGCTTTCTCGAGATGGAATCTCTTGATGCGGCGGGCCGCGTCAATGCGGCAGGCCCGCCGGAAGGCGGATCAGACCGGCCGCTTGAGGCGGATTTCCTCGATCTTGACGCTGCCGAGCTGCGAGGTCTTGGCCGTCTTCATCTCGCGCTTGAAGCCCGCGAGCTCGTGAAAGCGCAGCGCGCGCTGGTTGCGCAGTGGCAGCCAGATGGTGACGGTGGTGCAGCCCTCCTCCTCCAGGCCGTCGCGCGCGGCATCCCAGAGCGCCACGCCGACGCCCCGGTCCCAATGCTCGGGCTTGACGTAGATGGCCCAGATCTCGCCGGTGGTGGCGGGCGTCTTGGCGTCGCGCGAGCGGTCGAAGCCGACGAAGCCGACGATCTCTTCGCGGCCCTGCGCGTCCGTCAGCACCGCCACGTGCACCTGCGGCTCGCTGAACTCGATGGCCTCGCGCCACTTGGCCTCGCGCGTGGCGGGCGCCAGCGCGCGCAGCTGGTCTTCGGGCAGCAGCCCTGCGTAGGCGGCCTTGGCGGCCAGGGCATGGACTTCGGCAACGGCTTTGGCGTCGCTCAGGGTGGCGGGTCGGACCTGGTATTCGGACATGGATGCAAAAAAGAAAGACGAACGGAAGATTCGGACGGGTATTGTCGCCGCGCCGCTAAACTTCCTTTTCGCAACGCCGGCAAGGCCGGCACGTTGCCGCGCCTTCCTCGCAATTTACGCATTACAACGGAGTTTTCCCATGGCCAAAGGTCAGCAGAAGTCGAACAAGGAATCCAAGAAGCCCAAGAAGGACAGCTCGCCGCCCAAGCCGATTTCCGGCGACGCGGTGCGCCCGACGGTCACCACCGCCGTCATTCCGCGCGGCAAGATCAAGGACAAGTGAGCGCACCGGCCCCCCTGTCCGCGCCGCCCGTGCCGCCGACGCCCGCGCAGCCGAACAATCCACTGCATGGCGTCACGCTGGAGGCCATGCTGAACGCGCTGGTCGCCCATTACGGCTGGCCCGGGCTCGGCGAACGCATCGCGCTGCGCTGCTTCGCGCAGGAGCCGAGCCTCGCGTCGAGCCTGAAGGTGCTGCGCAAGACGCCCTGGGCGCGCGCCAAGGTCGAGAGCCTGTATTTGTTCATGTTGCGAGAGCAGCGACGCCAGCGGCCGCAGTCAGCGGGCGACCCGGCGCAGCCCCGCCCCCATGCACGCGACGGCACCGCCTGAGCCCGCGACCGCCAGCGCCCTGGTGCGCATCGAACCCCTGGGGCTGGTGTTCGCCAGCGAACCGGGCGTGACCCTGCTGCGCGCGGCGGAGGCGGCCGGCATCGAGCTGCCGAGCTCCTGCCGCAACGGCACCTGCCGCACCTGCCTGTGCCGGATGCGGACCGGCCGGGCGCGCCATGTCATCGACTGGCCGGGCGTCAGCGCCGAGGAAAGGGCCGAGGGCTGGATCCTGCCGTGCGTCGCTGAACCGCTCGGCGGCGTGACGCTGGAGGTGCCGGGCGCCCGCTCCATTTTTTGATCCGATCGGGCGTCAGCGCCTGTCACGCGACCGTGCCGGTGGCGATCCGGTCGCGCCGCGCCAGCGACGGGAAGAGCCGCAGCCAGGCCAGCGCCACCAGCACGGTGCCGATGCCGCCCGCCACCACCGAGCCGACCGGCCCCAGCAGCGCCGCCGTCGCGCCCGACTCGAATTCGCCGAGCTGGTTGCTCGCGCCGATGAACACCGAATTGACCGCGCTGACCCGCCCCCGCATGGCGTCGGGCGTCTCCAGTTGCACCAGAGTCTGGCGGATCACCACGTTGACCATGTCGGCACCGCCCGACACCGCCAGCGCGACCAGCGAGGCGACGAAGCTGCGCGACAGGCCGAACACCACCATGCACACCCCGAACAGCGCCACCGCCGCCAGCAGCGTGCGGCCCACGTGGCGCTCCACCGGCCGCCGCGTGAGCGCGATCGACATCACCAGCGCCCCGACCGCCGGCGCGCCGCGCAGCAGCCCCAGCCCCCATGGCCCGGTGTGCAGGATGTCCTTGGCGTAGATCGGCAGCAGCGCCACCGCGCCGCCCAGTAGCACCGCGAACAGGTCGAGCGAGACGGCGCCCAGCACGGTCTTGCGCCGCCAGATGAATTCGACACCGGCGAACAGCGTGGCGAGCGTGACCGGCTCGCGCGGCGCGGGCGCGTGTTCGTAGCGCAGGCGCGCCACCAAGGCGCCGGCCAGCGCGAACAGCACCCCGCACGTCGCATACACCACCGCCATGCCCGCCACGAACAGCAGTCCGCCGATGGCCGGACCGCCGATGATCGCGGCCTGCTGCCCGGCCGAGCTGAAGGCCATGGCACGCGGCAGCATCAGCGGCGGCACCAGCACCGGCGTGAGCGACTGCTGGGCGGGCATCTGGAAGGCCCGCACCGCACCCAGCACCAGCGACAGCCCGAGCAGCAGTGCGCGCGAATCCCAGCGGCCGGCGGGGCCGGGCGCCGTGTGCGGCGCGACCGTGGCGAGCCACAGCACCAGCGCCACCAGCCCCTGCACCGCGAGGCAGGCGGCGACGATGCGCCCGCGGTGATGCCGGTCGACCACGTGGCCGGCATAGAGCGCCAGCAGCAACGCCGGCGCGAACTGGTAGAGCCCGACCAGGCCCAGATCCCAGGCGCTCGCCGTCAACTCGTACATGTGCCAGCCGATGGCCACCATCAGCATCTGCGCGGCCGCCGTGCCGAGCATCCGCGCGCCCCACAGCCGCATGAACGGGCGCAGCCGCGTGAGCTCGGAGAAGCCGCTGGCGCGCGGCGCGGAGGTGGTGCTGGCGGAATCTGGCATCCGGCCAAGGATAGCGCCGGGTCGCGCGCGGCCGCCCATCCTTCTATCCCGCCGCCCATGCCTTCACCCCGCCTACACTCGCGGCCGATGACTGCCCTGCCTGCGCCCGCGCCCCTCGAAGTCGTGTACCTGGACGACCACCTGATGGTGCTCGACAAGCCGGCGGGCCTCTTGTGCGTGCCCGGCCGCGGCGCCGACAAGCAGGACTGCCTGAGTGCCCGCGCGCTCGCCCGCTGGCCCGAGGCGCGCGTCGTGCACCGGCTCGACATGGCGACCAGCGGCCTGGTGCTGATGGCGCGCGGCGCGGCGGCGCAGCGCGCG
>JAQGLP010000179.1 GCA_028292835.1 Variovorax sp. | reverse complement strand
GAGGTCGTGAGCTCGATCGCGTTGATGGTCGGGCTGGTGCTGGTCAACGTGCTCAAGCCCGGCGCCGGCATGAACATCGACCCGGCCACGCTCGACACCAAGGCCGTTGCCGCCTTCACCGGCCCGGGCAAGCTGCAGGGCACGACCGAATTCCTGCTCAACATCATCCCGAACACCGTGGTCGACGCCTTCGCCAAGGGCGAGATCCTGCAGGTGCTCCTGATCGCCGTGCTGTTCGGCTTCGCGCTGCACCGCTTTGGCGGGCGCGGCACGCTGGTGTTCGACATCATCGAGAAGGGCTCGCACGTGCTCTTCACCATCATCGGCTACATCATGCGGCTCGCGCCCCTCGGCGCTTTCGGCGCGATGGCCTTCACCATCGGCAGGTACGGCGTCGGCTCGCTGTTCTCGCTGGGCAAGCTGATGGGCGTGTTCTACCTGACCTGCCTGCTGTTCGTCTTCGTGGTGCTGGGCGCGATCGCGCGCTTCAACGGGTTCAGCATCTGGAAGTTCGTCAAGTACATCAAGGAAGAGCTGCTGATCGTGCTGGGCACCTCGTCGTCGGAGTCGGTGCTGCCGCGCATGATGGAGAAGATGGAGAACCTGGGCGCCAACAAGACCTGTGTCGGCCTCGTGATCCCGACCGGTTACTCGTTCAACCTCGACGGCACCTCCATTTACCTGACGATGGCTGCGGTGTTCATCGCCCAGGCAACCAACACACCGATGACGCTGACGCAGGAAATCACGCTGCTCGCGGTGCTGCTGTTGACGTCGAAGGGGGCGGCGGGCGTCACTGGCAGCGGCTTCATCGTGCTGGCCGCCACGCTGTCGGCCGTGGGCCATGTGCCAGTGGCCGGACTGGCGCTGATCCTGGGTATCGACCGTTTCATGTCGGAGGCCCGCGCACTGACTAACCTGGTGGGCAACGGCGTGGCGACGATCGTGGTGGCCAAGTGGACGGGCGACCTGAACATGGAACGGCTTCAGGCCGGGTTGAATCAAGAAAGCTGGCTGGAGGCCCAGGAGCCTGAAGAACTGGTCAATGCAAAAACCGCCCGGATGGCGCCTTGACCGGGCGCGTGTCATCACGGCCGGGGCCGGCCGGCGGCCGGTCCGTCTGGATCAGAGGTCCTCGATCACCAGCTTGCGGTAGCGCTGGGCCATCGAATAGGGCACGGTGCGAACGACTTGCATGAGCTGCTCCGCCACGGGGTCATCCTCGGTCTTGACCAGCAAGGCGACATGGCCTTCGCGCGCGAGCTTGGCGTAGGCGCGCACGGTGGGGGCCTCGGTGCCGGCCGAAGGCAGGGGCGCATCACTGTCTTGCACGGTCGGCGTGATTTGCGAAAGGATGGTTTCGGAAGGGATGAAATACACGTCATCGCCACTGATGCCTTGAGCGGTCAGCTGCTCTGCCACCTTGTGCGCATCTTCCTGCTTGGGAAACAGGATCATCGAGTACCCGGTAGGATAAAACGCACCCCCGATCATGGCAATCATGTCGGGCTCGAGGCTGAATGGCTTCATGGCATTCCCAAAGTCGTTGAAAGCACCTACCTTATAGAACGTGTTGTGCGCGCTTCTGTAGGAGAAGCTTGTGAGCCATTGCAAGGTGGTAAGGCGGCAAGGTGATTCGGAAGGGAATCTGGCCTTCCTTCAAGCCGGAACAGGGCATCACGCCGCAGGCTTGTTGACTGGAACGAGCCGTCGGGAGTACCGAATTATCCGGAAAAAGCGTGCAATTGTTACTTGAACCGCTGCCCCCATGCGGCCTAGCATGGGGATGCCACCAAGTCCACTGCCTATGTCTTCTCTCCGCAATATTGCGCTTACCGTGCAAGAACTCGAAAACGGCGAGTTTTACTGGGTGCTGCTTGAAGCAACCGACGACCCGGTGGTCAACGCGTTGCCTTACACGCCACTCGACGCCGCGACCCGACCCTGCGCCACCTATGCCCAGGCACTTGCGGAAGGTGTCGCGGAATTGCAGCGAAGGCAGGCCCTGGAAGACCCTCTGGCCGCACGTCCTGCGCCCGGCAAAGCCGATCCGGGAAAGTCGTCGTAGGCGCCAGCTTTTTTTGTGGAAAGCGGTGCGGCCGCTCCCGTCGCCTCCTGAACAGCCGGCGACGAGAGCGGCAGGTCGTGGAAAATCGGGAACTGTCCGGCGCATGGCGTGCCGGCGTTGTTCCGATGCCCGATTCCAATCTTCCTTCTTCTTCTTCTTCTTCCGTGCTCCAGGCTGTTGCGCCCGACAGGCTGTCTGTCGCGCCGATGATGGACTGGAGTGACCGTCACTGCCGCTTTTTCCATCGCCTGCTGACGCGCCGGGCGCTGCTCTACACGGAGATGGTGACGACCGGCGCGCTGGTGCATGGCGATGTCGCACGCCATCTGCGCTTTCATGCGGAGGAGCATCCGGTGGCCCTGCAGCTCGGCGGCAGCGAACCCGGCGAGCTTGCGCACTGCGCGGCGCTGGGCGAAAAGTGGGGCTACGACGAGATCAACCTCAACTGCGGCTGTCCCAGCGAGCGCGTGCAGCGCGGAGCCTTCGGCGCCTGCCTGATGGCCGAGCCCCGGCTCGTGGCCGACTGCGTGAAGGCGATGGTCGATGGGGTCAGCGTGCCCGTCACCGTGAAGCACCGCATCGGCATCGACAAGACCGAAAGCTACGAATTCGTGCGCGACTTCGTCGGCACCGTGAGCGAGGCGGGTTGCCGGACCTTCATCGTGCATGCGCGCAATGCGTGGCTCCAGGGGCTGTCGCCCAAGCAGAACCGCGAGGTGCCGCCACTGCGCTACGCGCTGGTGCACCGGCTCAAGCACGACTTCCCGGAACTGCGTTTCTCGATCAACGGCGGCATTGCGAAAACCGCCCAGGTGCATGAGCAACTGCGGCTGCTCGACGGCGTGATGGTCGGCCGCGAGGCCTACCATAACCCCTGGTGGCTGTCGGAATGGGACGAGGCGTTCTTTGGCGAACCCGCCCGCGTCATCACGCGCGAGGAGGTGGAGGCCCGGATGTGCGAGTACATTGTTCGCGAGACCGCCCGACACGGCACCCCGTGGTCGAACGTGGCGCGCCACATGCTGGGCTTGCGCAACGGCCTGGCCGGCGCGCGCCGCTGGCGCCAAGTGTGGAGCGATCACCGGCTGAAGGCCTTGCCGCCGCACGAGGTGATGGCACTGGCGCATGCGCCCATGGCGGAGCACGCCTGAGCCTGTCTGCATGGGATGCTATAAAAACAATAGCAGACTCCCTTGCCGGGTTCAGGCCGCCGCTTCCAGGCCATTCCTGAAGTGATCGAGCATGCGCGCGACGGCCGCTTCGGCATCGCGCGCCAGCAGGGCCGCCATCAGCGCGCGGTGCTCCCCCAGCGACTCGTCGATGCGCCCCGACTTGAGAAGCGAGTTGTGGCGGTTGAGCTTCATCACCTTGCGAAGGTCGGCCACCATCTGGTCGCGCCAGCGGTTGTCGGCGATGGCCAAGAGCCGCATGTGAAAGCGCTCGTTCACAGAAAAAAAGTTCTCGTGATTGATGTGGCCGGGCGCGGCGGCGGCCTCCAGCTCGGCGTGCAGCGCCTGCAGTTCGCCCAGCTCGGCAGCGCTGGCGCGCGCGGCCACCACGCCCGCGGCATCGCTCTCCAGCAGGCCGAGCAGATGGTAGACATCGGCCAAGTCGCGTTCCGATACCTCGGTGACGTAGGCGCCGCGGCGCACCTTCATCGTCACCAGGCCCTCGGCCGCCAGCACCTTCAACGCTTCGCGCAGCGGCGTGCGGCTGATGCCGCACTGTTCGGCCAGCTTCAGTTCGTCGATCCAGCTGCCGGGCGCCAGCTCGCGGCTGAAGATGCGCTGGCGCAGCAATTCGGCCACTTCCTCGTAGAGGGCGCGCGGGGTAAGGGTGACAGCGGACATAGGGCGAAATGTACTGCAAAAAACGTATTGAATTAATAATTACGGATCGGTTAGACTGCCCCGCGACGCGCTGACGAGGCGCGTCAACCTGCCGGACTGCGCGTTCTCAAGGCGCAGTGCACTCGACCGTCACGAACCGCGAACAGGGCGCCATGAGCACAGCCGAACCCACCTTCAAACCCGCCGATCTCGACGCCTGGACGAAGGCCGCCGCCAAGTCCGCGCCCGGCGGCGACCTGACCGCCCTGAACTGGCTCACGCCCGACGGCATCACGGTCAAGCCGCTCTACA
>JAQGLP010000165.1 GCA_028292835.1 Variovorax sp. | reverse complement strand
CGCGGCTGACGCAGCTGTGGAAGCAGCGACACGGCGCCCCGGAGGGGGTGCGCATCCATCCCAGCGCCGTGATCGATCCGGACGCCCAGGTGGATGCGAGCGCGCGCATCGGGGCGCTGTGCGTGGTCGAGCGCGGCGCGCGCATCGGGCCCGGCACGGTGCTCAAGTCGCGCGTCACGGTCTCGGAGGGCTGCGTGATCGGGGCGCGCTGCCTGCTGCACCCGGGCGTGGTGATCGGCGCCGACGGCTTCGGACTGGCGCCGCACGAGGGCGTCTGGGTCAAGATCGAGCAGCTCGGCGCGGTGCGCATCGGCGACGACGTCGAGATCGGCGCCAACACCTGCATCGACCGCGGCGCGCTGGAGGACACCGTGATCGAGGACGGCGTCAAGCTCGACAATCTGATCCAGATCGGCCACAACGTGCGCGTGGGCAAACACACGGCGATGGCTGGCTGCGTCGGCGTGGCGGGCAGCGCCATCATCGGCGCGCACTGCACGCTGGGCGGAGGCGCCATCGTGTTGGGGCACCTGGAGCTGGCCGACGGGGTGCACGTCTCGGCGGCCACGGTGGTCACGCGCTCGATCCGCAAGCCCGGCCACTACACCGGCATGTTCCCCATCGATGACAATGCCGCCTGGGAAAAAAACGCCGCCACGCTCAAGCAGCTGCACGGCCTGCGCGAGCGCCTGAAGGCGCTGGAGAAAACGGCATCGCCGGACAAAAAATGAAGATGGACATCCACCAGATCCTGAAGATGCTGCCGCATCGTTACCCGTTCCTGCTGGTCGACCGCGTGCTGGACATCGACAAGGGAAAACGTATCGTCGCGCTCAAGAACGTGACGATGAACGAGCCTTTTTTCAACGGCCACTTCCCGCACCGCCCGGTCATGCCGGGCGTGCTGATGCTCGAAGCCATGGCGCAGGCTGCGGCGCTGCTGTCGTTTCACTCGCTCGACATCACGCCGGGCGAGGACATGGTGTATTACTTCGCCGCCATCGACGGTGCGCGCTTCAAGCGGCCGGTGGAGCCCGGCGACCAGCTGCGCCTCGAAGTCGAAATCGACCGCATGAAGGCCGGCATCTGGAAGTTCAAGGGGCGGGGTCTGGTGGGCGACGAGCTGGCCTGCGAGGCGTCGCTGATGTGCGCGATGCGCAAGCTCGACTGAGCATGCAGGCGCTGGCACAGACAAGGGTGCAGGCATGACGCAGGTGCATGCGACGGCGATCGTGGATCCCCGGGCCGAGCTCGACGCCTCGGTCGTGATCGGCCCCTACGCCGTGATCGGCGCGCACGTGCGCATCGGCGCCGGCACCACCGTCGGGCCGCACTGCGTGATCGAGGGCCGCACCACCATCGGGCGCGACAACCGCGTCTTCCAGTTCGCCTCGCTCGGCGCGGTGCCGCAGGACAAGAAGTACGCGGGCGAGCCGACCGAGCTGGTGATCGGCGATCGCAACACGATCCGCGAGTTCTGCACCTTCAACCTGGGCGTGCCGCAGGCCGGCGGCGTGACGCGCGTGGGCGATGACAACTGGATCATGGCGTACACGCACATCGCGCACGACTGCCGGATCGGCAACCACACCACGCTCGCCAACAACACCACACTGGCCGGTCACGTCCACATCGACGACTGGGTGACGGTCGGCGGCCTCACGGGCATTCACCAGTTCGTCAAGATCGGCGCGCACGCGATGATCGGCTTCGCCAGCGCGGTTGCGCAGGACGTGCCGCCTTTCATGCTGGTGGACGGCAACCCGCTGGCGGTGCGCGGCTACAACGTGGTCGGCCTGCGCCGCCGCGGCTTCACGTCCGGGCAGCTGGCGGCGGTCAAGCAGATGCACCGCCTGCTGTACCGCGAAGGCCGCACGCTGGAGCAGGCGCGCGAGGGCATCGAGGCGCTGGCGGCCAGCCAGCCGGATGCCGCGGGCGAGGTGGCGCTGATGAGTCGTTTCCTGCTGGATGCGACGCGCGGCATCGCGCGCTGAGGCGTGGAACACCCCGCATTCGCGATGGTCGCGGGCGAGGCGTCCGGCGACCTGCTGGCCGGCCTGCTGCTCGACGGCGCGCGTGCCCGCTGGCCAGGCCTGACGGCGAGCGGCATCGGCGGCCCGCTGATGGGGCGGCGCGGCTTCGAGGCCTGGTGGCCGAGCGACAGGTTGGCCGTGCACGGCTACAGCGTCGAGGTGCTGCGTCGCTACCGCGAACTGCTGGGCATCCGCAACCAGATGAGGGAGCGCCTGCTGCGCCAGCGACCGACGGTGTTCATCGGGGTCGATGCACCGGATTTCAACCTGGGGCTGGAGGCGCCGCTCAGGGCGCAGGGCATCAGGACCGTGCATTTCGTGTGCCCCTCGATCTGGGCTTGGCGGGCGAACCGCGTCGACAAGCTGCGCGCCGCGGCCGACCATGTCTTGTGCATCTTTCCGTTCGAGCCGGCGCTGCTGGCGCGCCACGGCGTGCCCGCCACCTATGTCGGCCATCCACTGGCCAGCGTGATCCCGATGGCGCCGGACCGGACGGCCGCACGCGCCGCGCTCGGGCTCGGTGCGGCCGAGCGCGTCGTCGCCCTGCTGCCGGGCAGCCGGCGCTCCGAGATCCGCCATCTGGCTTCGAGGTTCTTTCAGGCTGCGGCGCACATGCGGCGGGCGCAGCCAGCTATCAAACTCATAGCGCCCGTGGTGCCGTCGCTGCGTGCCGAGGTCGAGCAGGCGCTGCAGGCGAGCGACATGGCCGGCCAAGTCCTGCTGCTCGACGGCCGCTCGCACGACGCGCTGGCGGCCTGCGACGTGACGCTGATCGCGAGCGGCACGGCCACGCTGGAGGCGGCGCTCTTCAAGCGGCCGATGGTGATCGCCTACCACATGCAGCCGCTGTCGTGGTGGCTCATGCGCCGCCAGCAGCTGCAGCCGTGGGTCGGGTTGCCGAACATCCTGAGCGGCGACTTCGTCGTGCCTGAATTGCTGCAGGACGCCGCCACGCCCGCGGCGCTCGCCAGTGCCACGCTCGCGTGGTTCGATGCGCCGGCGAAAATGCAGGCTCTCGATCAACGATTCCAGGCGCTGCATCTCGAACTGCGGCGCGACACGTCCACTCTTTGCGCCGATGCCATCCAGAAAATCATCGAAAGCTGAATCCCCGCACCGGGAGTCGCGCGGCATTGCTGTCTCGACCACGGAGCGCGTCGAAATGCCGGCGCGGCGGCAGCACGCCCGGCAGGTCAGCATCACGTGGGATGTGTCGGGCCTGGTGGCGGGCGTGGACGAGGCCGGCCGCGGACCGCTCGCGGGCCCGGTGGTCGCCGCCGCCGTGATCCTCGACGAGCTGCGCCCGATCAAGGGCCTGGCCGACTCCAAGACCTTGAGCGCGCTGCAGCGCGAACGGCTGCACGAGCAGATCCTGGCCAACGCGCTGTGCTGCTCGGTAGCGCAGGCCAGCGTGGACGAGATCGATGCGATGAATATCCTGCAGGCCACGATGCTGGCCATGCGCCGGGCGGTGGAGGGCCTGCGCCTGAAGCCGGTGAAGGTGCTGGTGGATGGCAACCGGCTGCCGACGCTCGATGTGCTGGCCGAGGCCATCGTCCGGGGCGATGCGCTGGTGCAGACCATCTCGGCCGCCTCGATCCTTGCCAAGGTGCATCGCGACCGCCTGTGCCAGACCTTGCATGCCGAATTTCCGCACTACGGCTTTGCCGGCCACAAGGGCTACGGCACGCCCGGGCATCTGGAGGCCTTGTGGCGGCACGGCGCCTGCGTGCACCACCGGCGCTCATTCGCTCCCGTCGCTGCGGCGCTGGCCAGGACCGCATCGCCATGCCAGCCATGAGCACCCCGGGCTGCCTCCGGAGCGCGGGGACGCACCCATGACCGAACCCGACATCACCCACATCAGCTCGCGCGACAACCCGCTGCTCAAGACGCTGCGCCGATTGGCGCAGGACCCGGGCGCCTACCGACGGCTGGGCCGTGTCTGGCTCGAAGGCGACCACCTGTGCCGCGCCGCGCGCGAGCGTGGCGTGCGGCCGGCCATGGCGCTGTTTTCGGCGTCGTATTGGCCGATGGCGCGCCTGGAATGGGCGCAGTGCGCGATCAAAACCATCGTGGTGGACGATGCCCTGCTGGCGGGCGTGAGCGGGCTCGAGTCGCCGTCGCCGATGGGTTTCGTGCTGGATGTGCCCGAATCGCCGGCGATCGCGCCGGACGCCGCGACGGTCGTGCTCGACCGCTTGCAGGACGCAGGCAACGTCGGCTCGGTGCTGCGCAGCGCCAGCGCCTTCGGCTTCGGCCAGGTCGTTGCGCTCAAGGGCACGGCGGCGCTGTGGGCGCCGAAGGTGCTGCGCGCCGGCATGGGAGCGCATTTCGGGCTGCGGCTGGTCGAGGGGGTCGAGCCCGAGGCGCTGGCGGCGCTGCGCGTGCCGCTCCTGGTGACGAACGCGCACGAGGGCGAGTGGCTGCACCGCACCGCGTTGCCGCACCCGTGCGCCTGGGTGCTGGGGCACGAAGGGCAGGGTGTGACGCCCGCGCTGCAGGCGCGCGCGGCGCGGCAGGTGCGCATCGTGCAGCCGGGCGGCGAGGAATCGCTCAACGTGGCCGCCGCGGCGGCGATCTGCCTGCACGCGAGCGCCGCGGCGGCCGCGCGCTGAAGAGCGCTGAAGAGCGCTTCGGACGGGCGAAAGCAGGGCG
>JAQGLP010000209.1 GCA_028292835.1 Variovorax sp. | reverse complement strand
CCGGTACAGCGGCAGGCCGCTTTCTTCGGCAGCCGCTCGCGCGACCGCCATGCTGACGGCCAGCGTGGCGTTGGCGCCGAGCCGGCTCTTGTTGTCGGTGCCGTCGAGGTCGATCAGCGTGCGGTCGAGGAAGGCCTGTTCGCTCGCGTCGAGGCCGAGCACGGCCTCGCTGATTTCGGTGTTGACGTGCTCGACCGCCTTCAGCACGCCCTTGCCGAGGTAGCGCGACTTGTCGCCGTCGCGCAGCTCGATCGCCTCGCGCGAGCCGGTGGAGGCGCCCGAGGGCACGGCAGCGCGGCCCATGGTGCCCGATTCGAGCAGCACGTCGCACTCGACAGTGGGGTTGCCGCGGCTGTCGAGGATCTCGCGCCCGACGATGTCAACGATTGCACTCATTCATTA
Organism: Variovorax sp.; assembly: GCA_028292835.1. GTDB lineage: Bacteria > Pseudomonadota > Gammaproteobacteria > Burkholderiales > Burkholderiaceae_C > Variovorax. The sequence goes on along the minus strand of JAQGLP010000209.1, from coordinate 8,085 downwards.
CCTCTTCAAGTTCTTTGGTTTTATCAAAAACCCGTCCCTTCAAGGACGGGCCTGGGAAATGCGCATGCCGCGGGACGCGGGAGTCCGGACCTCAAAGTCCCTCGACCAGCACCATGCGCATGACGGCCGCCCCCTGACGCGACGCGCGCGCCTTGCCGTACTCGGGAGAATCGTTGAATTTCCTGGCTGCCTCGACGCTCGGGAATTTGAGCACCACCAGGCGCTGCGGTGCCCAGTCCCCTTCGAGCACTTCGACCTTGCCACCGCGCGCGCAGATCTCGGCGCCGTGCGCCTGAATGGCCGCGGTCGACCATTTCTTGTAGTCCTCGTACTGCGCGGGGTTGGTCACTTCGGCATCGACAATGATGTAGGCACTGGTCAATTCAGACTCCAAAATCGTTTTCGAGAAAGGGCGAGCGCTTGGCCACGCGGTCGAGCGCCTGCAGGGTTTCGAGCAGGGCCTTCATGTGCTTGAGCGGCACGGCGTTGGGACCGTCGCTGAGCGCCTTGGAAGGGTCGGGGTGCGTTTCCATGAAGACGCCCGCCACGCCGGCGGCAACGGCGGCGCGGGCCAGCACCGGCACCATCTCGCGCTGGCCGCCCGAACTGGTGCCCTGGCCGCCGGGCAGCTGCACCGAGTGCGTGGCGTCGAACACCACCGGCGCCGCGGTCTCGCGCAGGATGGCGAGCGAGCGCATGTCGCTCACCAGGTTGTTGTAGCCGAAGCTCGCGCCGCGCTCGCAGGCCATGAAGTTGTCTTCGGGCAGGCCCTTCTCGCGGGCTGCGGCGCGCGCCTTGTCGATCACGTTCTTCATGTCGTGCGGCGCGAGGAACTGCCCCTTCTTGATGTTGACCGGCAGGCCCGACTGCGCCACGGCGCGGATGAAGTCGGTCTGGCGGCACAGGAAGGCGGGTGTCTGGAGCACGTCGACCACCTTGGCGGCCTCCGCGATGTCGTCCTCGGTGTGCACGTCGGTGAGCACCGGCAGCGCGAGTTCGCGCCGGACCTTGGCCAGGATTTCAAGCCCCTTGTCGCGTCCCGGTCCCCTGAAGGTTGTGCCCGAGGAGCGGTTGGCCTTGTCGAAGCTGCTCTTGAAGATGAACGGGATGCCGAGCGCCGTCGTGATGTCCTTGAGCCTGCCGGCGGTGTCCATCTGCAGCTGCTCGGACTCGATGACGCAGGGGCCTGCGATCAGGAAGAAGGGCCGGTCGAGTCCGGCGTCGAATCCGCAGAGCTTCATGCGACAGCTTTCAAGGCCTTGCTGCCGATGCCCTTTGCCTGGTGGTCGAGCGCGGCCTTGATGAAGGCGTTGAACAGCGGGTGACCGCCCCAGGGGGTGGAATTGAATTCGGGATGGAATTGCACGCCCATGTACCAGGGATGGACCTCGGTGGGCAGCTCGACGATCTCGGTCAGGTGCTCGCGCTGGGTGCGCGCCGAGATCACCAGGCCCGCGCGGCGCAGGTCGTCGAGGTAGTTGACGTTGGCCTCGTAGCGGTGGCGGTGGCGCTCGGTCGCGACGTTGCCGTAGATGCTGTGCGCCAGCGTGCCGGGCTCCACGTCGGAGCTCTGCGCGCCCAGGCGCATCGTGCCGCCCAGGTCGGACTTCTCGGTGCGCGTCTTGATGCTGCCGTCAGCGTCCTTCCACTCGGTGATGAGCGCGATCACGGGGCAGGGCGTCTCGGGGTCGAATTCGGTGCTGTTGGCGTTGGTCAGGCCCGCCATGTGGCGCGCGTACTCGATGGTGGCGACCTGCATGCCCAGGCAGATGCCGAGGTAGGGCGTCTTGCTCTCGCGCGCGAAGCGCGCCGCCGCGATCTTGCCCTCGACCCCGCGCTGGCCGAAGCCGCCCGGCACCAGGATGGCGTCATAGCGCGCCAGGCGCGTCACGTCCTGGGGCGTGATGGTTTCCGAGTCGATGTAGTCGATCTTCACGCGGGCGTGGTTCTTCAGCCCGGCGTGGCGCAGCGCCTCGTTGAGCGACTTGAAGCTGTCCGACAGGTCGACGTACTTTCCGACCATGGCGATGGTCACCTCGTGGCGCGGGTGCTCCAGCTCGTGGACCAGGTCGTCCCAGCGCTTCAGCTTGGCGGGCGGCGTGTTGATGCGCAGCTTGTCGCAGATCAGCCCGTCGAGTCCCTGCTCGTGCAGCATGCGCGGCACCTTGTAGATGGTGTCGACGTCCCACATCGAGATCACGCCCCACTCGGGCACGTTCGAGAACAGCGAGATCTTGGCGCGCTCGTCGCCAGGAATCGGCCGGTCGGCGCGGCACAGCAGCGCGTCGGCCTGGATGCCGATGGCGCGCAGTTCGCGGGCGGTGTGCTGCGTGGGCTTGGTCTTGAGTTCGCCGGCCGCGGCGATCCACGGCACGTAGGTGAGGTGGACGAAAGCGGTGTTGTTGGGCCCCATGCGCAGGCTCATCTGGCGCACCGCTTCGAGGAAGGGCAGCGACTCGATGTCGCCCACGGTACCGCCGATCTCGACGATCGCCACGTCCACCTCGTCGTTCGTGCCGATGCCGGCGCCGCGCTTGACGTATTCCTGGATCTCGTTGGTGATGTGCGGGATCACCTGCACCGTCTTGCCGAGGTAGTCGCCGCGGCGCTCCTTTTCGAGCACGCTCTGGTAGATCTGGCCGGTGGTGAAGTTGTTGGCGCGCCGCATGCGCGTCGTGATGAAGCGCTCGTAATGGCCCAGGTCAAGGTCGGTCTCGGCGCCGTCCTCGGTCACGAACACCTCGCCGTGCTGGAACGGCGACATCGTCCCTGGATCGACGTTGATGTACGGGTCGAGCTTGATGAGGGTGACCTTGAGGCCGCGCGATTCAAGGATGGCGGCCAGCGAGGCGGAAGCGATTCCCTTGCCGAGGGAAGACACCACGCCGCCGGTGACGAAGACAAATTTGGTCATGCCAGAACCGGGCGCACAAGCCCGGGCAGTGGGAAATTCGAATTATAGGTGTCACCCCCGTGACCTGACGGGCGGATGGGCGGGCGGGGCGAACTCCGGCGGGATTCGGCCGCGGTGCCATCGGGCAATGCGGCGCGGGTCGCCACTACACTGCCGCCATGCAAGATCTTGCCGGAAAACACATCGTTCTGGGTCTGACGGGAGGGGTTGCCTGCTACAAATCGGCCGAACTGTGCCGCCTGCTGGTCAAGGCCGGAGCCACGGTGCAGGTGGCGATGACCGAGGCGGCGACGCGCTTCATCACGCCGACCACCCTGCAGGCGCTCTCCGGACGCCCGGTCTTCACATCGCAGTGGGACGCACGCGAGCCCAATGCCATGCCGCACATCAACCTGGGCCGGGAGGCCGATGCGGTCGTGCTGGCGCCGGCCAGCGCCGACTTCATCGCCCGGCTGGCGCAGGGCCGCTGCGACGAGCTGCTGAGCCTGCTGTGCCTGGCGCGGCCGCGCGAACGGGTGCCGCTGCTGGTGGCGCCGGCGATGAACCGCGAGATGTGGTCGCATCCCGCGACGCAACGCAATCTGGCGCAGGTGCAGGCCGACGGCGCGATCATGCTGGGCGTGGGCCACGGCGAACAGGCGTGCGGTGAGACCGGCGACGGCCGCATGCTGGAGCCCGCCGAGCTGTTCGAAGACATCGTCGCGCATTTCCAGCCCAAGGTGCTTGCGGGCCAGCACGTGCTGGTGACGGCCGGGCCCACCTTCGAGGCGCTCGACCCGATCCGGGGCATCACCAACCATTCGTCCGGGAAGATGGGCTTCGCCATCGCGCGCGCGGCCCGCGAGGCCGGTGCCGAGGTGACGCTGGTGGCCGGGCCGGTCAGCCAGCCGACTCCGCGCGGGGTGCGCCGCATCGATGTCGTCTCGGCGCAGGACATGCTCGCTGCCGCCGTCGCGTGGGCGCAGGCTGCCACTGTTTTCATCGCAACGGCGGCCGTGGCTGACTGGCGGCCGGCGGCCCGCAGCGGCCACAAGATCAAGAAGGATGGCAGCGGCCGTCCGCCGGCGCTGGATTTCGTCGAGAACCCGGACATCCTGCTGACGGTGGCCCAGGGCGAGCGTGCCCGCGGTGGCCGCCTGTTCTGCGTCGGCTTCGCGGCCGAGAGCGAAAATCTGGTCGAGCACGCCCGGGCCAAGCGCGAACGCAAGGGCATCCCGCTGCTGGTCGGCAATATCGGACCGCTCACCTTCGGGCAGGACCACAACAGCCTCCTGCTGGTCGATGCGGGTGGCGTGCGCGAACTGCCGCGTGCCCCCAAGCTGGTGCTGGCGCGCGAACTTGTCGCCGAGATCGCCACCCGCTTGCCCGCGGCAAGCCTGCCTTGAGCCTGCGTCGGGACGGACCGCCGCTTTTCAACAACCACACAGGAAAAAACAGAAACCCGTGAGAGTCGACATCCGAATCCTCGATGCGCGAATGGCAGGCAACCTGCCTTCCTATGCCACGGCGGGCAGCGCCGGCCTTGACCTGCGCGCCTGCATCGACGCCCCGCTGACGCTGGAGCCGAACGGCTGGCAACTGGTGCCCACCGGCATCGCGATCCATCTGGCCGATCCCGGTTATGCGGCCATGATCCTTCCGCGCTCCGGACTCGGGCACAAGCACGGCATCGTGCTCGGCAACCTGGTCGGCCTGATCGACAGTGACTACCAGGGCCAGTTGATGGTGAGCGCATGGAACCGCAGCGGCACCGCCTTCGTGCTCGAGCCCATGGAGCGCCTGGCCCAATTGGTCATCGTTCCCGTGGTCCAGGCGCGGTTCAACGTGGTGGATGAGTTCCCTGCCAGTGAACGCGGCGAGGGGGGCTACGGCTCGACCGGCAAGCATTGATGCCAGAGGATGGGGGCGTCGGCCGCAGGAAAGGGCCGTCGAGATGCAGCCTTGCGGGCAAGTGCCCGGTAAAGAGCGGAACACGCACGTCCCGCGGAACTCCAAATCATGTGTTCAACATTTTGTGACGGGCATGCCGGTTGTCATCGAACGGATCGATCCGCGCGTTGGGCCTTGGGCCCCAGCCGTCGTGCCGAATTTAGAAAGAATCCCATGATGAAAACCCTTCTTCGACCCCTGACCCTTACAACTTGCGCAGCGGCGGCCGCGCTGTTGACAGCCTGTGTCGCGCCAGCGCCCGTCTACCAGGCCTCGCCCTATCCCTATGGACCGGCCCAGCCGGCCGCCTATCCCCAGGCGTATCCGCGAGCGCAGGGGCAGGCTCCCTACGTGGAATACGGCCGTGTCGCCAACATCGAGGTGCTTCGCAGCGAGACGCAGGCTACGGGGACCAGCGGCGGCGGTGCGGTCGCGGGCGGCCTGATCGGTGGTGTCGTGGGCAACCGGTTCGGCAACGGCAATGGCCGGGCGGCGGCCACCGCGCTGGGCGTGGTGGGCGGCGCTCTGCTCGGCAACAGCATCGAGGCGCAACGCAACGGGCCGCGCCCGCAGGAGAGCTACCGGGTTTCGGTGCAGACCGACAGCGGCGCTTATCGTGCGTTCGACGTGCCCAATCCCGGCGACCTGCGGATCGGCGACCGGGTGCGCATCGACAACGGACAGCTCTCGCGCTTCTGAGCCTGTCGCCACGCAACGAAAAAAGCCGGGATCAACCCGGCTTTTTTTCCATGGAAGGCGCCTGCGGCGCAGCAGGGGCGTCAGTGCAGCGTGTCACCGCCCGGTGTGATCGGCTGCACCTTGAAAAACCCGGTGCCGGCGCTGCCGCGGCCGATTTCCTCCTCGGTGGCCTCGCGCACCGAGCGCACTTCCAGGTCCAGGCGCAGGGCAATGCCCGCGAGCGGATGGTTGCCGTCGAGTACCACGTGGTCGGGATACAACTCGGCCACCGTGTAGACGGCGCTCTTCGGAATCTCGGCGCTGACGCCGGCGGGCAGTGCGGCACCGTCGAAGGTCAGGCCTTCCTCGATGCCTTGCGGAAACAGCGAGCGTGGCTCCAGGAACAGCAGGTGCTCGTCAAAGTCGCCAAAGGCTTCTTCCGGCTCCAGATGCAACTGCAGGCGCGCGCCCGGCGCGTGGCCCTGCAAGGCTTGTTCGATGCTGGCAAACAGGTCGCCGCCCCCCACCAGGAATTCCACAGGCTCCTCCAGCACGTCGAGCACTTCGCCGAGCGTGTCCTTCAGGGTCCAGGTCAGGCCGACCACGCATTGTTGAGAGATTTCCATAGGCGAGAATTCTCCCATGATGGAGATTATCCAGCCCCTGCCGCTGCTTGGCGGCCTGACCGCGGCGCAATTCATGCGGCGTCATTGGCAAAAGAAACCGCTGCTGGTGCGCCAGTCCATGCCCGGCTTCGAGCCGCCGATCGCGCGCGCCGCGTTGTTCGAGCTGGCGGCGCGTGAAGACGTCGAGTCGCGCCTGGTGCGGCAGACACAGGACGGCTGGCAACTGCGCCAGGGTCCGTTCCAGCGCCGCGCGCTCCCGCCCCTGAGCCAGTCCGCCTGGACCCTGCTGGTCCAGGGCGTGGACCTGCACGATGAGGCCTTGCACGCGCTGCTGCGGTCGTTCCGCTTCCTGCCGGACGCGCGGCTGGACGACCTGATGATCAGCTATGCCAGCGAGGGCGGCGGCGTCGGCCCGCATTTCGACAGCTACGACGTGTTCCTGCTGCAGGCGCAGGGGCGGCGACGCTGGTCGATCGGCCGACAGCGCGATCTGTCGCTGCGCAAGAACATGCCGCTCAAGATTCTTGAAAACTTCGCGCCCGAAGAGAGTTTCGTGCTGGAGCCCGGCGACATGTTGTACCTGCCGCCGCGCTACGCGCACGACGGCGTGGCCGTCACGTCCGACTGCATGACCTGCTCGATCGGCCTGCGCGCGCCGGCGGCCAATGAACTCGCCGCCGACTTGCTGGAGCGCATCGCCGAGGCCGGGGCTGAAGAGCTGGTCGACGGCACCCCAGGCCTGCGCTACCGTGATCCGGGACAGCCGGCCGTGGCATCGCCGGCCGCCGTGCCGGCAGCGCTGCGGACGTTTGCCCAGAAGGCGGTGCACGATGCGTTGCAGGATGCGGCTGTCATCGATCGCGCGCTCGGCGAGTCGCTCACCGAGCCCAAGCCCCTGGTCTGGTTCCAGCCGGGCACCTTGCCCGCCGTGTGGCATCGCCTTGCGCTGGACCGCCGCACCCGCATGCTGTATGACGATGCCCACCTCTACATCAATGGCGAGAGTTTCCGGGCCGCCGGTCGCGATGCGTTGCTGATGCGTTGCCTGGCCGACCGCCGCGCCCTCGATGCGCGCGAACTCAAGGGCGCCAGCGCCGCGGCTCGCCAACTGCTGGGAGACTGGTGCGAAGCCGGCTGGGCCCATGCCGATTGAAACCGTTTTGGCCTGCGCCACAGGGCCTGTGTCTGGAACAGGCAAGCGCATGAACAGGGCGCGGCTGCGGCCCATCTCCGAGCAATGCGAGGCGGCAGCCCTTCAAGATTGATGTTGACCCGGAAAGCTTCTACCCAGCGCGCAAGGTCTGTAAGCCAATGACGCAAAGTGAAATACCGCGGCGCAACGCCTGTAGGGCAGGTCTATAATTTTTTCGTTCGAACCTTCCATTCAAAGGAATTTCCATGAAGAAATCAGTCCTGCTCGCATCGTTGGTCGCCGTCGTAGCCTTGTCGGCTTGTGGCAAGAAAGAGGAGCCGGCACCCACTGTCGTGACCCCGGCACCCGTGGTCGTGACGCCGTCCGCCAGCGCGCCGGCCGCGCCGAGCGAGCCTGCATCCGCCGCCTCGGCACCCGCGGCCGATGCCTCCGCCGCGCGCGATGCCGCTAGTGCGGCCACCGATGCCGCCAAGTCCGCTAACTCCGCGGCCGACAACGCCAATAAGGCGGCTGCGCCCAAGTAAATCCGCTGTCACGGCGGCAAGTCCACGGCAGTGCGCTGCCGCCGAATCATGCCAAGGCCCTTCGGGGCCTTTGTCGTTTTCAGACGCTCTGGCGCATCCAAGTCAGCCAGCCTGCGCCGTGTTGTTGCGCCGTCTTCAGCTGTTCAACGCCGCCAGCGCGCGCTGCGTGATCTCGTCGACCGTACCGACGCCGCTGATGGCCCGGTACTTTGGCGCATCGGCCGGGTCCTGCGCGGCCCACTGCGAGTAGTAGTCCACCAG
>JAQGLP010000156.1 GCA_028292835.1 Variovorax sp. | reverse complement strand
TGGCGGCGTTCGCCGGGGTGCTGGCCGCACCGGTCATCCAGGTGTCGCCGCTGATGGGGCAGAACCTCATCATCGTGGTGTTCGCGGTGGTGGTGATCGGCGGCATGGGCTCGATCATGGGCGCCATCCTCACGGGCCTCGGCCTGGGCGTCATCGAGGGACTGACCAAGGTGTTCTACCCCGAGGCCTCGTCCACCGTCGTTTTCGTCATCATGGTCATCGTGCTGCTGATTCGCCCGGCGGGCCTGTTCGGCAAGGAGAGATGATGCTCGCCCCAGGCTCCCGCACTTCGTGTCGGTCCGCCTGCCCCCGACCGGGGGCGGGGCCGGCCGCTTCGGGCGGCCGTGCGCGGCGGCCCCTGGAATTCAAGCTCGCCATCGGGTTTTTCGCAGGTCGTGTCGGCACGCGCTGTCTGCCGTGCGCGGCGACTCCAACGAATAGCAGTCAATGAAAAGAATTTCCACTGTCGTCTATTCGCTGCTCCTGGCGGCGCTCCTGGTGGCGCCGTTCGCGGGCGCCTATCCGGTGTTCGTGATGAAGCTGATGTGCTTCGCGCTGTTTGCCTCGGCCTTCAACCTGCTGCTGGGCTACACCGGCCTGCTGTCGTTCGGCCACGCGGCGTTCCTGGGCGGCTCGGCCTATGTCGCCGGCCATGTCATGAAGGCCTGGGGGCTGACACCCGAACTCGGCCTGATCGCCGGCACCTTGACGGGCGCCTTGCTGGGCTGGCTGTTCGGCATCCTCGCCATCCGCCGCCAGGGCATCTACTTCGCCATGATTACGCTGGCGCTGGCGCAGATGGTGTTCTTCGTCGCGCTGCAGGCGCCCTTCACCGGGGGCGAGGACGGCCTGCAGGGCGTGCCGCGCGGCAAGCTGTTCGGCGTGCTCGACCTGAGCAGCGACCTGACCATGTACTACGTGGCGCTCGCGATCGTCGTGGCCGCGTTTCTTCTCATCGTGCGCACCATCCACTCGCCCTTCGGCCAAGTGTTGAAGGGCATCAAGGAAAACGAGCCGCGCGCGCTCTCGCTCGGCTACGACGTCAGCCGCTTCAAGCTGCTGGCCTTCGTGATCTCGGCGGCGCTCTCGGGGCTGGCCGGTTCGCTCAAGACGCTGGTGCTGGGCTTCGCCACGCTGTCTGACGTGCACTGGAGCGCCTCGGGCCAGGTCATCCTGATGACGCTGGTCGGCGGCCTGGGCACGCTGTCGGGTCCGCTGGTCGGCGCAGCGGTGGTCGAGCTGCTGGAAAACAAGATCGGCGAGTTCGGCAACCTGCTGGCCCGGCTCACCAGCTTCGACTGGTTCAACACGCTCGGCGAGTCGGTCACCATCGTGACCGGGCTGATCTTCGTGATCTGCGTGCTGGCGTTCCGCCGCGGCATCATGGGGGAGATCATCGCCTTCTTCGACCGGCGGCGCGGCAGCCGGGCCTGAACCCAGCCAGGAGGGGCGGGCCAGGGAGCGGGGCCGGTCCTGCCCGGCTCACAGGTCGATCAGCATCCCGCGGTTTTCGATGAACGCGACCACTTCGGCCAGGCCGGCCCGCGTCTTCAGGTTGGTCATCACGTAGGGCCGCTGCTTGCGCATGCGCTGCGTGTCGGCTTCCATGACCCCCAGATCGGCACCCACGTGCGGCGCGAGGTCGGTCTTGTTGATGACGAACAGGTCGCTCTTGGTGATGCCGGGGCCGCCCTTGCGCGGAATCTTCTCGCCGGCGGCAACGTCGATCACGTAGAGCGTGAGATCGCTCAGTTCGGGGCTGAAGGTGGCGGCCAAGTTGTCGCCGCCGCTCTCGACGAACACCACGTCGGCGTCGGGGAACTCGGCCATCATGCGGTCGATGGCTTCGAGGTTGATCGAGGCGTCCTCGCGGATGGCGGTGTGAGGGCAGCCGCCGGTCTCCACGCCCATGATCCGCTCGGCCGGCAACGCGCCGGAGACGGTCAGCAGGCGCTGGTCTTCCTTGGTGTAGATGTCGTTGGTGATGGCGACCAGGTCGTAGCGCTCGCGCATCGCCTTGCACAGCATTTCGAGCAGGGTGGTCTTGCCGGAGCCGACCGGTCCGCCGATACCCACGCGCAGCGGCGGCAGCTTTTTGGTGCGGCGGGGAATGTGGTGCAGGGCGGGGGACATGGCGTGATCAGCTTCTGAAAAGACGTGAGTATTGGGTTTCGTGCCGTGCCGACAGCACGGCGAGCATCGGAGAGAAAGCCTGACGGTCTTCGTCGGAGAACGCAAGTGCCGCGTCGACCGCCGCAGGGATTTCCGCAGCCAGGCGCCCCAGCATGCGCTGCCCGGCGCTCTGACCCAGCGGCACCGCCTTGACCGCGGCGCCCGCCATGTTCTCGGACCAGCCGAAAGCGAACGCCAGGCAGGCGTCGCGCGCCGTGGCCCCGGTGCGGCTCGCGGCGAATGCGAAGGCGATCGGATGGCTTGCGGGCAAATCGCCGAAAACCGTGGCGGCATCGGTGTGATGGAGCTTGAGCCATTCGACGAAGGAGCGACCCATCTGCTCGGTCTGCAGCAGGAACTCGGCGGATTCGCGGGTCTGGAACACCCAGTCGTTGAGTGCGCGGATGCGCGGCATGTCGCCGCCGCGCCAGGCAGGCACGGCTTGCGCCAGCACGGCAAGATCGCCACGCGCCAGGCAAAGGCGCAACTGGTCGGCCAGCCAGTCGGACGCCGCCTCCTCGGTGGCGAGGCCCGCCCACTCGATGGCCGCTTCCAGCCCTTCCGAATACGAGAACCCGCCGACCGGCAACGCCGGCGACGCCAGCCAGATCAGTTGCAGGAGGTCCGCCGCGGGCAGGGCGCCCGACCGGTCGTTCATGGGTGCGCGTGGTCGTGGGCGTGGCCGTGCGAAGGATCGGCGCCGTGGTGGCCGCGCGCCCCGTGTTCGCCGTGGCCTCCGTAGGCGCCGGCTTCCGGCTCGAATGCCGCTTCGGCCGCGCGCACGATCAGGTGCATGGCGCGCAGCATCTCGGCCAGCACGTGATCCGGCTCGATCTTCAGGTGGTCCGGCCGGAGCTCGATCGGCACATGGCGGTTGCCCAGGTGGTAGGCCGCGCGCGTCAGGTCGAAGGGCGTGCCGTGCGCCGTGCAGTGCGTGATGACGAGCACCGGCTGCGGCGCGGCGATCACGCGGACCAGCGAGCCGTCCTCCACGACCAGCACGTCGCCGCCGCGCACGGCGGTGCCGCGCGACAGGAACACGCCGATCTGGCGGCCTTGCGAATCGGTGGCGTCGAAGCGGCTTTTCTGGCGCACGTCCCAGTCGAGTTCGACGGTGGCGGCGCGCCTGAGCAGGACAGGGGCCAGACCCCGGCCCTGCGGCATCAGTTTGTTGGCGGTGAGCATGGGAGAAAACGACCCAAAATGCGTCAAAAAAGAGTGGTCGCCGACTCAGAACAGGAAGTAGCGCTGCGCCATCGGCAGCGAGGTCGCCGGCTCGCAGGTCAGCAGCTGCCCGTCGGCGCGCACTGCGTAGGTCTGCGCGTCGATCTCCATCTTCGGCGTGGCGCCGTTGTGCACCATGTGCTGCTTGCGCACGCCGCGGGTGTTCCTGACGGCGCTCAGCGTCTTGGCCAGGCCGAAGCGCTGGCCGATGCCGGCGTCCAGGCCGGCCTTGGAGACGAAGGTGAGCGAACTGCGTGCGAGCGAGCCGCCGTAGGCGCCGAACATCGGGCGGTAGTGCACCGGCTGCGGCGTCGGGATCGAGCCGTTGACGTCGCCCATCGCCGCCATGGCGATGGTGCCGCCCTTGATGATGGTGAAGGGCTTGACGCCGAAGAAGGCCGGCTTCCACACCACCAGGTCGGCCCACTTGCCGACCTCGATGCTGCCGACCTCGTGGGCGATGCCGTGCGCGATCGCCGGGTTGATCGTGTACTTGGCCACATAGCGCCTGGCGCGGAAGTTGTCGTGGCGCTCCGTGTCCTCGGGCAGCTTGCCGCGCTGGCCCTTCATCTTGTGCGCGGTCTGCCAGCAGCGCAGCACGACCTCGCCGACGCGGCCCATGGCCTGGCTGTCGGAGCTGAACATGCTGATGGCGCCCAGGTCGTGCAGCACGTCCTCGGCGGCGATGGTCTCGCGGCGGATGCGCGACTCGGCGAAGGCCAGGTCTTCCGGAATGCCGGGATTGAGGTGGTGGCACACCATGAGCATGTCGACGTGTTCGTCGAGCGTGTTCGTGGTGTAGGGCATGGTCGGGTTGGTGGAGGAGGGCAGGAAGTTGTCCTCGCCCACCACGCGCAGGATGTCGGGCGCGTGGCCGCCACCCGCGCCTTCGGTGTGGAAGGCGCAGATCGCGCGGCCGGCCACCGCCGCGATGGTGTTCTCCACGAAGCCCGACTCGTTGAGCGTGTCGCTGTGGATCGCCACCTGCGTGTCGGTGGCGTCGGCCACGTCCAGGCAGTTGCTGATCGCTGCCGGCGTGCTGCCCCAGTCCTCGTGCAGCTTCAGGCCGATGACCCCGGCCTCGATCTGCTCGTGCAGCGCGGCCGGCAGGCTGGCGTTGCCCTTGCCCAGCAGGCCGATGTTGATCGGGAATGCGTCGGCCGCCTGCAGCATGCGCTCGATGTGCCAGGGACCGGGCGTGCAGGTGGTGGCGAAGGTGCCGGTGGCCGGGCCGGTGCCGCCGCCCAGCATGGTGGTGTTGCCCGAGGACAGCGCCTCCTCGATCTGCTGCGGGCAGATGAAGTGGATGTGGCTGTCGATGCCGCCTGCGGTGACGATCTTGCCTTCACAGGAAATGATCTCGGTGCCGGGGCCGATGACGATGTCGACGCCGGGCTGCGTGTCGGGGTTGCCGGCCTTGCCGATCGCCGCGATG
>JAQGLP010000085.1 GCA_028292835.1 Variovorax sp. | reverse complement strand
CGTGGCCGCTCCTGCGGCCGGGCCGGTCGCGCAGCCCCAGGGTGCCGCCGCACCGGCGGCGCACGACCCGACCGTCGCGCCCGCGGGCAACCTGCCACATGCGTCGCCGTCGGTGCGCAAGTTCGCGCGCGAACTCGGCGTGCCGCTGGACGAGGTCAAGGGCTCCGGCCCCAAGGGCCGCGTGACGCAGGAAGACGTGCAGGGCTTCACCCGCGCCGTCATGAGCGGCCAGGCCACCACCAAGGCCGCCGCGGCCGGCAAGCCGGCGGCTGCGGGCGGCGGTGGCGGCGAAGGTCTGGGCCTGATTCCGTGGCCGAAGGTCGATTTCACCAAGTTCGGCGAAATCGAGCGCAAGGACCTCTCGCGCATCAAGAAGATCAGCGGCGCCAACCTGCTGCGCAACGCGATCATGATTCCGGCCGTCACCAACCACGATGACGCCGACATCACCGACCTCGAAGCTTTCCGCGTGTCCACCAACAAGGAAAACGAGAAGTCGGGCGTCAAGGTCACGATGCTGGCCTTCCTAATCAAGGCCTGCGTGGCGGCGCTCAGGAAGTTCCCCGAGTTCAACAGTTCGCTCGATGGCGAGCAATTGGTGCTGAAGAAGTATTTCCACATCGGCTTCGCGGCCGACACGCCCAACGGCCTCGTGGTGCCGGTCATCAAGGACGCCGATAAGAAAGGGGTGCTGCAGATCAGCCAGGAAATGGGCGAACTCGCCAAGAAGGCGCGAGACGGCAAGCTCGGCCCGGCCGACATGTCGGGCGCCTGCTTCACGATCTCGTCGCTGGGCGGCATCGGCGGGCGCTACTTCACGCCCATCATCAACGCGCCCGAGGTCGCGATCCTCGGCGTGTGCAAGAGCGCGATCGAGCCTGTGTGGGACGGCAAGGCGTTCCAGCCGCGCCTGATGCTGCCGCTGTCGCTGACGTGGGACCACCGGGTGATCGACGGCGCCGCGGCGGCGCGCTTCAACGTCTACCTGGGCCAGATCCTCGGCGACTTCCGCCGCGTGCTGCTGTAAGAAGAGGAACCTCGACATGAGCGAACAACAAATCAAGGTTCCGGACATTGGCGATTTCGATGAAGTCGCGGTCATCGAGGTGCTGGTCAGCGTGGGCGACACGGTTACGGCCGAGCAGTCGCTGATCACGGTGGAGTCGGACAAGGCGTCGATGGAGATCCCGTCCTCGGCCGCCGGCGTCGTCAAGGCGCTGGCGGTCAAGGTGGGCGACAAGGTCAAGGAAGGCTCGGTGGTGCTGACGCTGGAGGTGAGCGGTGCGGCAGCTTCGGCACCCGCGGCCGCCGCGCCGGCGCCTGCCGCTGCCGCGCCTGCGCCTGCGCCTGCGCCTTCGCAGGCAAACCAGCCTGCGGTCCCCGCTGTGCCTGCGCAGGCAGCTACAAAATCTGTAGCATCGACCTACGCCGGTGCCGTGGACAACGAATGCGACGTGGTGGTCCTCGGCGCCGGCCCGGGCGGCTACTCGGCCGCCTTCCGCGCCGCCGACCTGGGACTCAAGGTGGTGCTGGTCGAGCGTTACGCGACGCTCGGCGGCGTTTGCCTGAACGTCGGGTGCATTCCGTCGAAGGCGCTGCTGCACGTGGCGTCGGTGATGGACGAGGTCAAGCACTTCGCCGACCTGGGCGTGAGCTTTGCCGCGCCGACCATCGACCGCGCCAAGCTGCTCGGCCACAAGAACAAGGTGGTGGGCAAGCTCACCGGCGGGTTGGCCGCCATGGCCAAGATGCGCAAGGTGACGGTGGTGCGTGGCGTCGGCGAGTTCATAGACCCCTACCACCTGAAGGTCACTGAAACCTCGGGCACCTCGCACGAGACGATGGGCAAGTCGCAGACCGTCAAGTTCAAGAACTGCATCATCGCGGCCGGCTCGCAGGCCGTCAGCCTGCCGTTCATGCCGAAGGACCCGCGCGTGGTGGATTCCACCGGCGCGCTGGAGATGGCGACCGATCCCAAGCGCATGCTGATCCTGGGCGGCGGCATCATCGGGCTCGAGATGGGCACGGTGTATTCGACGCTCGGCGCGCGGCTCGACGTGGTCGAGATGCTCGACGGCCTGATGCAGGGCGCCGACCGCGACCTGGTCAAGGTGTGGCAAAAGATGAATGCGCCGCGTTTCGACAACATCATGTTGAAGACCCGCACCGTCGGCGCCGAGGCGACTGCCGAAGGCATCCGCGTGACCTTCGAAGGCGAGCAGGCGCCCAAGGAGCCGCAGGTCTACGACCTGGTGCTGCAGGCTGTGGGCCGCAGCCCGAACGGCAAGAAGATCGGCGCCGACAAGGCGGGCGTCGCGGTGAGCGACCGCGGCTTCGTTCCGGTCGACATCCAGATGCGCACCAACGTGCCGCACATCTTCGCCATCGGCGACATCGTCGGCCAGCCGATGCTGGCGCACAAGGCGGTGCACGAGGCGCACGTGGCGGCCGAGGTGATCGCCGGCGAGATCCAGGGCAACCGCGAACTCGCCAGCGCCGCCTTCAACGCCCGCGTGATCCCGAGCGTGGCCTACACCGATCCCGAAGTGGCATGGGTGGGCCTGACGGAAGACCAGGCCAAGGCCGAGGGCCGCAAGGTCAAGAAGGGCCTGTTCCCGTGGACCGCATCGGGCCGCGCCATCGCCAACGGGCGCGACGAGGGCTTCACCAAGCTGCTGTTCGACGCCGACACGCACCGCATCGTCGGTGGGGGCATGGTCGGCACGCACGCTGGCGACATGATCGGCGAGGTCGCGCTGGCCATCGAGATGGGTGCCGACGAGATCGACATCGGCAAGACCATTCACCCGCACCCGACGCTCGGCGAGAGCATCGGCATGGCGGCCGAGGTGGCGCACGGCACCTGCACCGACCTGCCGCCGACCAAGCGCTGAGACCTTTGCCGAGGTCAACAAAAAATCCCGCCTCGGCGGGATTTTTTTTGCTCTAAAGGGCCGCTACCGCGTGTCCACTCTGAGCGACATACCGTTAGAAAAGGAGCGTGGCTGGGCTGGGACCCTCACTCGCCTGCCAGGGAGGTGTCGCGCTGTGCTGCCTCGACGCGGCGCGCGCCATTGAAGCGGCGCTGCCAGTAGCTGCCGCCCAGGTCTTCCACGCGCACTTGTGCGCCCGGCTTGGGGGAATGGATGAACTTGCCGTCGCCCATGTAGATGCCAACATGGCTGAAGGCGCGGCGCATGGTGTTGAAGAACACCAGGTCGCCCGGCTTCATGTCGGCGCGTGCGATCGGCTGGGTGGCTGCGGCCTGCTCCTCGGCGCGACGCGGCAGCAACAGGCCGATGGTCTGGTTGTAGGTGGCTCGCACGAAGCCGCTGCAGTCAAAGCCGGTGTCCGCGCTGTTGCCGCCACGGCGGTAGGGCACGCCGATAAAGCCCAGCGCATGGATCATCAGGTCGGAGGTGCGGCCCGCGACCGCCTGGCGAACATGTTCGATATGACTCATCAGCCCCTTGTCCGCCAGCAGCTTCTGCAAATCATCCTGCGGCTCTAGGGCAGGAGCGGCGTGCGCAGCGTAGGACAGGAGGAGGCCGGAAAATAAGATCGAAAAACGCATGCTCGGTAGGATATTGATGACAAAGAGTCATGTCAACTTATAGCGTTTTCTGGGTTACCCTGGCAAGCCGTTGATTTGTATAACATTTAGCTTACTTGCGGGCTCAGGTGTAACGCCGTCCCAAGCTTCTACAAGGCGTTCGATGAGGACAATCGACAAGGCCGGAAACAAACGTTTTAATCGTGCTGAAATTGTCTGCTGTTGTGTATAGAACGGAGCAAGGAGGAAACATGCCACCGTTTCGCATTGCACCTGGCCGCGTCGCGGGGATGGTGGCGCTGCTTGCCTTGTTGCCTCTGCCGAGGATGGGGCAGGCCGCCGAGCCTCCCCAGCCCCGCGCGCAGGTGGTGACGGCCGGGCTCGAATATCCCTGGGCCGTGGCGCCGCTGGCGGACGGGAGTTTTCTGGTGACGGAGCGGCCGGGACGGCTGCGCCGGGTCAGCGCCATCGGCGAACTGAGCGCGCCCATCGAAGGGCTGCCGCGGGTGGCCGTGCGCTTGCAGGGCGGACTGCTGGATCTCGTGACCGACACTGCCTTTGCCCGCAACCGCACGCTCTACTTTTGCTATTCGCAGCCCTCGGAAGAGGACGATGAGGCGACCAGCACCGCGCTGGCACGCGCCACGCTGTCGAAGGACTACAGCCGGCTCGAGCATGTCAAGGTGATCTTCGTGCAGCAGCCCAAGGTCGAAGGACAACTGCATTTCGGCTGCCGCATCGCCGAGGCCCGGGACGGGACCCTGTTCCTGACACTGGGCGAGCGCGTCAGCCGCAGGGAGGACGCGCAGCGTCTCGAAAACCACCTGGGCAAGGTGGTACGCATCCGCAAGGACGGCTCCATCCCGCGCAACAACCCCTTTGTCGGAAAGCCCGGCGCCCGGCCCGAGATCTGGAGCTACGGTCACCGCAACAGCCAGGGTGCCACGATCGCGCCGGACGGGCGCTTCTGGATGGTCGAGCACGGGCCGACGGGCGGCGATGAAATCAACCTGCCGCTGGCCGGGCGCAACTACGGCTGGCCGGTCATCAGCTACGGTAAAAATCTCGACGGCAGCCCGGTCGGCGAGGGCCGGGTGGCCCAGCCCGGCATGGAGCAGCCGCTGCTCTACTGGGCGCCATCGCTCGCGCCCTCGGGCATGGCCTTCCTGACCAGCGACCGCTATGGACCGGCGTGGAAGGGCAATCTTTTCGTGGGTTCGCTCAGGCTCCGCTACCTGAACCGCATCGAGTTCAAGGGGGGCACGACCGTGGTCGAGCACAAGCTGCTGGCGGACCGGCAGGAGCGCATCCGGGACGTGCGCCAGGGCCCGGACGGACTGCTGTATGTGCTCACCGACGAAGAAAACGGGAAGCTGATCCGTTTGCTGCCGCGGTAGGGAACGGCGCGGGCCCGAGAAGGGCGGCCATCGCACGGCCGTCCGCCGGCGTCATGCAAGGCAGGAACACAAGCGTTGCCCTTTGAGGGTCAGCGGCGCGAAGGCAGCGTCGCCTCCACCGCAGGCAGCTCGACCATGACCGGCTGGCCCGGCGTGGTGCAGCCGGTGTCGCAGCACCGGCCGGGCTGGCGGTTGCGCGTGATGGCGCGTGCCGGGTCGTGCGGCGCCGCGGCGGGCGAACCGTCGGCCGCAATGCCGCGCTCCAGCAGGCGCTCGACCAGCTCGACCTTCGAGCCGACCGGGTAGTTGCGCCAGATCTCCTGCTTCATCGCCGCCGGCGAGCCGCCGCCGTGCAGGCTGATGACGCTGTACCAGCCGCCCTGGTAGCCGGCCGTCAGGTCCTCGATGAAGCGTGCCGTCTCGATGCGCTGCTCATAGGGGACATGGGGGTTGGCGCGCAGCACTTCCGACAGGCGCGCCGCCGTCTCGGGGTTGTGGTCCTCGTCGGGGCCGGGCAGCGTGACGATCAGGCCACCGCTCACGTAGTGGGCGATGCGGTGCATGTCGTAGATCTTGGTGGCGAGCAGCAGCTTGCCGATGTTGCTGAACACCGGGTCGGGCATGAAGACCTCGCAGTGCTCGTCGGCGCGGGCGTAGACGCTCGCCGCCACGCCGCAGGCAAAGAAGCTCTCCGTGATGGTGATGAGTTCGACCATCTGCTCGCGCAGGTGTGTCTCGCGTCCGGGGTCGAAGCCGTTGGCCTCGCACATCAGCGCGCCGGCGCCGATCAAGAGATCGCCGAAACCGGCGCGCGCGCCGATGCAGCTGTGGCGGTGGTGCGTGGCGTAACTGTAGGTGAGATGGCCCGAATGCTCCCATTCGCCGGCGTAGAACACGCGCTCCCACGGCACGAAGACGCGGTCGAACATGCACACGCCGGTGCTCTGGCCGTATTTGCGGCTGAACAGCGCCTCGCCATGCTCCAGCTTTTCTCCAG
>JAQGLP010000075.1 GCA_028292835.1 Variovorax sp. | reverse complement strand
ACGCTGGACGAGGTTTGCCGTTAAGCGGTAGTCGACCATCAGGACTCGTGAATTCAGCGAAGAAAAGCCTCGGCCCATTTTTTATTCACATATGTGAATTTGGCATTCACAAGGATGATGGAGGCATGTACAGTAGCTCATGGCCAGCAGCAACAGCGTCAAGTCGGCGGTCCGCGTCTTCGAAGTCCTCGAGCTCTTCGACACCCTTCGTCGCGACGCGAGCCTGAGTGAGATTGCTCGCCAGCTGGGCTATCCGGCCTCCAGCACGTCGATGCTTCTGCAGAGCATGGTGGAGTGCGGCTACCTGGCGCAAAGCGAGAAGCGCACTTTCCGGCCGACGCCGCGAGTCAAGTTGCTCGGCTCCTGGATCGCGCCGGTGCTCGATCCGAACGGCGCCGTGATCTCGATGATGGACTGGGTCGGCTCCGAATGCGGCCAGGCGGTGGTGCTGGCGACACCGGAGAGCATGCAGGTGCGCTATATCCGCGTGGTAGCGGCTACCGGCACACTGCGCATGCACGTGACCCCCGGCTCGGTCAGGCCCTTGCCGACGTCCGGCTTCGGTCGCCTCTTCATGTCGCGCATGTCCGATGAGGAAGTCGTCCGCATCGTGAATGCGCACAACGGCCAATGCGTGCAAGACTCCGCGCGGCTGAGCGCCGCCTCGGTGCGGCGTGACCTGCAGGGAATCCGGGCGGCTGGCTGCGCCGTATCGTTCGACAGGGTCAGCCCCGGGGCCGGCGTGGTCGCCGTTCATATTCCCACGGCGCCGACGGAGTCTCCGCTGGCCGTCGGCATCGGCGCGCCGAGCGTGCTGATCAAATCCAATGCCACCGAATACGGTGCGCTCCTGCGCAACGCGGTGCAGCGTTACTGCGGCGCGAATCTCAACTCTTCAGGTGCGGGGCGCAATGCGCGCCAGGCCCTGGCCAACGCATGATCGCTTTCGGCACTCAATCCCAGGCTGCCGCCCGCCGCCGCGCCATCCCTTCGATGGGGGTAACCTTCGTCAAGGCGGAATGGATGGACAGCGGGGAGGACCCGGTGCTGTCGCCCACGGTGTCGCTGATCGAGCAGCCCGCGGGCTTCGAATTCATGCCGCACTTCCATCGGAACAACCAGTTCCAGGTCTTCGTCGGCGGCAGCGGAGCGATCGGCGCGCATCCGCTGGCACCGGTGGTGGTCCACTATGCCGGCGCCTACACCGGCTACGGTCCGCTGGTGGCCGGGCCGCAGGGAATCCAGTATTTCACCATGCGAACAGTCGCCGAGGCCGGCTTCATCCCGGTGGCCGAGTATCGGGAAAAGATGATCCGCGGTCCGAAACGCCACGCGCAGTCGCAGCAGATTGAGGTCCGGGATGTCGAGGCGATGAGCCGGCTGCGCGAGATCGAAGACGGCTTCGTGATTTCCCTCGGTGACGACGGCATGGGCGCGCGCCTGCTGCGCATCCCGGCCGGGCGCACCCTCGACGTCGAACATCCACCTGGCTGCCAGGGACAGTTCATCTTCGTGCTGGCCGGTGCGGTAGAGGTCGCGGGGCGACAACTGTCCCGCTGGGAACAACTCTATGCCACGCGTGACGAACCGATCGCCGGCCTGCGCGCCACCGAGGGCGGCGCTCAGATGTTGTGCCTGGGCGTGCCGCCGCAGGCAGACCCCTATCGTGCAAAGGCATCCACATGACCAAGCCTGAGGGCCGCGGCCCCCTCGCCGGAATCCGCATCCTCGACATGACCACCGTCATGCTGGGGCCCTACGCGACGCAGATGCTGGGCGACTACGGCGCAGACGTGGTGAAGATCGAGTCTCCGGGCGGAGACTCCACGCGCGCGACCGGCCCCGCACTGGAGGCGGGAATGGCTGCAGCCTTCATCGGCTCGAACCGCAGCAAGCGCAGCATCGTGCTGGATCTCAAGCAGGCCGAAGCCCGCGAGGCGCTGATGGTGCTGGCCGACACCGCGGACGTGCTGATCTACAGCATGCGTCCACAGAAGATGGCGGCGCTGGGCCTGGCCCCCGCGGTGTTGCGCGCGCGAACTCCCAGGCTGGTCGTCGTGGCGGTGCACGGCTTCGCCGAAGGCGGACCGTACGCCGGGCGGCCCGCGTACGACGACATCATCCAGGGCTTGTCGGGCCTGGCCTCACTGAACGAGATGCAGGGCGGGGAGCCCTCGTATCTCCCGACCGTGATCGCGGACAAAGCCTGCGCGCTGTACGCGACGCAGGCCGTGCTGATCGCGTTGGTGGCCCGGGCTGCGCAAGGCGAAGGCTCGTACGTCGAGGTCCCGATGCTGGAGTCGATGGTGAACTTCACCCTGGTCGAGCACTTCTACGGCCAGCATTTCCGGCCGCCGCTGGGGGAGGCCGGCTACTCGCGCCTGCTCACTAAGTGGCGGCGTCCCTACCCGACCACCGACGGCTACGTGTGCATCGTTCCTTACTCGGACCAGCACTGGCATCGCTTCTTCGCCGAAGCCGGCCAGCCCGAGTTCATGCAGGACGACAGGTTCCGCACGATGGCCGCGCGCACCCGCCACATCGACGCGCTCTACGCCGAACTCGCACGGTGCGTGGCCGGGCAGTCCACTTCGTACTGGCTGGCCGCCTGCCACAGGCTCGACATCCCGGCCGCGCCCTACAACCGGCTGGCGGACCTCGAGCGCGACCCGCAGCTGCAACAAACAGGCTATTTCACGTCGATGCAGGACCCGGCGATGGGAACCCTCGTCACGCCCGCCGCACCGCTCAAGTTCGACGGCGCAGCCGCGCGCCACATGCTGCCGCCCCGCCTTGGGCAGCACACGAGCGAAGTGCTGCAAGAGGCTGGCTTCAGCGCTTCCGACGTTCAGCGCCTGCTCGAGCGCGGCGCTGCCCAGCAATTCAAATCACCGGAGACAACCCATTGAACAACATCGATCGCCGCACCGTGCTCGGCCTGTCGCTTGCAGCCTTCGCCCCTGTCGGCTGGGCCGAGACTAACTGGCCTTCCAGACCGATCACGCTGATGCTGGGCTTCCCGGCCGGAGGGCCGAACGATCTCGTGGCTCGTGCGATGGCGCAGCGGCTGTCGGAGCAGCTCAAACAGCCGATGGTTGTCGAGAA
>JAQGLP010000062.1 GCA_028292835.1 Variovorax sp. | reverse complement strand
GTGCCGGTGCCCGAGGCTTCCGGCTATGCGCAGTTCGCGCTGCAGGCCGGCGGCAAGGAGATGTCGACCACCATGGCCTTCGTGCGCCTGCTGGGCAACCTGCTCAAGGACCCGGCGCTCGGCCCGCGCATCGTGCCGATCGTGGCCGACGAGGCGCGCACCTTCGGCATGGCCAACCAGTTCAAGCAGGTCGGCATCTACTCGAGCGTGGGCCAGCGCTACGCGCCGGAGGACATCGGCTCGGTGCTGAGCTACCGCGAGGCCATCGACGGGCAGATCCTGGAGGAGGGCATCAGCGAGGCCGGCGCCATCGCGAGCTGGACCGCCGCGGCCACCAGCTACAGCGTGCACGGGCTGGCGATGCTGCCGTTCTACATCTACTACTCGATGTTCGGCTTCCAGCGCGTGGGCGACCAGATCTGGGCCGCGGCCGACCAGCGCTCGCGCGGCTTCCTGCTGGGGGCCACCTCGGGGCGCACCACGCTGGGCGGCGAGGGCCTGCAGCACCAGGACGGCACGAGCCACCTGGTGGCTGCCACCATTCCGAACTGCAAGGCCTACGACCCGGCCTTCGCTGGCGAGATGGCGGTGATCGTCGACGCCGGCATCCGCGAGATGATGGTTGAGCAGCAGGACGTGTTCTATTACGTCACGCTCATGAACGAGAACTATGCGCAGCCCAGCCTGCCGGCCGGCGCTGAGGCTGACGTGCTGCGCGGTTGCTATCGTTTCAGTAGCTACAAGGCCTTGCAGGACGGGCGTCAGGACCTGATTTCATCAAAAAAGGTGACACTGCTGGGATCGGGCGCGATCCTCAACGAGGTGATCAAGGCGGCGCGGCAACTGGCGGCCGAGGGCATTGAGGCCGAGGTGTTCAGCGTCACCAGCTGGAGCGAACTGGCGCGCGACGGCCAGGCGTGCGAGCAGCGCGCGCTGGCGGGCGAGGCCGAACCCGGCACGCCCTTCATCGCGCGGCAGCTGGCCGGCGGCAGCGGACCGGTCGTCGCCGCCACCGACTACGTGCGCGCCGTGCCCGAGAGCATCCGTGCTTTCCTGCCCCAGGGCCGGCGCTACCTCACGCTGGGCACCGACGGCTTCGGGCGCAGCGACACGCGCGCCGCGCTGCGCGACTTCTTCGGGGTCGATGCCGCGCACATCGCGCGCGCGGCACGGCACGCGCTGGGCTGAGGCGGGATGCGTCTTCTCTCCGCTGCGCGCCTACATCGACGGGCACCGCGACGCGGTGCGGCTGCCCGTGAAGCAGGCCGCGCCATGACCAAGGCGCGAGGAGATCTGCCAAAACGATAGCGTTCCACGCCCCTCTCCACAGCGCCGCAGCCGGCAGGGATGCGATCACCGCGAGCCGTACTGCCGCAGCACCCGGTAGTTGCCGTTCTCGGAGACCGCCAGGACATAGCCTTCCACCCCCCATTCCACCGGTGGCGGGGCCGGGCCGGCCGACGCGGCGCCCGACGCGCGGCGCGCCAATGTCACGTGCGGGCGAAATTCACGGGGCTCCAGGGGAAGCCGAAGCGCGAGCAGGGCGTCCGCGAGACAGGCATGGAGGGCCAGCAATTCGTCGCCGGGGCGGCTCGGCGAAAGAACCACCACGCCGCGCGGCCAGATCTCGACGTGGTCCAGCTCGAAGGCGAAGTGGCGAAAGGGCACCGCCAGGCCGGCGGCCACGGACGGCACGCTGCCGGCCGGCACGGCGCCCAGGAAATGCAGCGTCATGTGGAGCTTCGACGGGGCCGTCACGCGCGCCTCCGCCGGCCAGCGATGCGCGTCCTGCCAGGCAATGGTCGCTGCGCGGGTGCGCGGTCCCGGCCAGAGCGCCAGGAAAATTCGGGAGGTCGCCGCAGGCGCTGCCATGGGTCATTGTGTCGTCGCGATGGGACGGCGTCATCGGCCACGCCCCGGCCTCGGCTAACGTCCCAGGTCCTTCGCACTGACTCCGGCAATGCCCCAGTTCTCCCTGGGCACGTCGTGCAGCCAGACGCGCACGTTCTCTTTCGGCGCGCCGATCGCCTCGACGATGGCATGGGTGACTTTCTCGATCAGCGCACGCTTCTGTTCCTCGGTGCGGCCCTCGATGAGGTAGATCTGTGCAAACGGCATGAGGGTGTGCTCCTTTTTTCTTCGTCAGACGAAACGCAGGCCGACGCTGCCCATGCCCTGCACCCTCAGCGTGACCGCATCGCCTGCCTCCACGGCCACCGCTTCGGTGATACCGCCCGAGAGGATCAGCGTGCCCGCCGGAATTCCCTCGCCGCGCGCGCCGAGGTGGTTGGCCAGCATCGCGATGGCTGCCGCCGGATGGCCGAGTACCGCGGCGCCGGCGCCGAAGGCCACCGGCTCGCCGTTCTTCTCGAGCACGATGCCGACCGTGCGCAGATCGACCTCGCTTGCAGGCACCGCGCGCCCACCGACCACGAAGCGCGAGGCCGAGGTGTTGTCGGCCACCACGCTTTTCAGGTCGAACTTGAAGTCGCGGTAGCGGCTGTCGATGACCTCGATGCCCGGCAGCACGAAGTCGGTGGCCGCGAGCACGGCGCCGATGTGGCAGCCCGGCCCCTTGAGCGCACGGCGCGTGACGAAGGCGATCTCGGGCTCCACCTTCGGATGGATCAGTTCGGCGATCTTGCACTCGCCGCCTTCGGGCACCGCATAGTTGTCGGCCATGAAGCCGAACACCGGCGTGGTCACGCCCATCTGCTTCATCTTGGCGTGCGAGGTCAGGCCCGCCTTGAGGCCGATGATGCGATGGCCGCGCACCAGCTTGCGGCGACGGATCTCGTTCTGGATGGCGTAGGCGTCGTCCCAGTCCATCTGCGGGTATTC
>JAQGLP010000051.1 GCA_028292835.1 Variovorax sp. | reverse complement strand
CTTCAGTTTTCTTTCTTCTCTTCCTTGCGCTCGATCTGAGTCTTGCTCACCAGCACCGGCTGGCCCTTGAGCTGCAGCAGGGCCTGGGTCAGCGGGAAGTCCTTGTCGGAGCCGAATTCGGGCACCTTGCGGTCCTGCGGGGGTTTGCGCGCCTCTTCTTCGAGACGCTTGAGGGCCTCGTCACGGGCCTTCTCGCGCTCCGGATTCTTGACTTCCGCGCCTTGGCCGCTGGTGAGGTGCTTGTCGAGATCGGCTTCGCGCATGCGCAGCAATGCGTAGGGGCTGCCTTCGGCGCTTTCGTCGACCAGCACGTTCGGGACGATGCCCTTGGCCTGGATCGAGGTGCCGCTCGGCGTGTAGTAGCGCGCGGTGGTGATCTTCAGGCCGGTGTCGGGGCCTAGCGGGCGCACGGTCTGCACCGAGCCCTTGCCGAAGGTCTGGCTGCCCATGACGGTGGCGCGCTTGTGGTCCTGCAGGGCGCCGGCCACGATCTCGCTGGCCGAGGCGGAGCCTTCGTTGACCAGCACCACCAGCGGCACCGTCTTGAGCGCGGCGGGCAGGCCGCGCAGCGGGTCGCTGCTGGCGCGGCGCTGGTAGAACTCGGGCGCGGCCTTGTAGACCGCCTTGCTCTCGCTCAACTGGCCATCGGTCGAGACCACGGTCGCGTTCTCGGGCAGGAAGGCGGCCGAGACGGCCACCGCCGCGTCGAGCAGGCCGCCCGGGTCGTTGCGCAGGTCCAGCACCAGCCCCTTGAGGTTGGGGTCCTGCTTGTAGATTTCCTCGACCTTCTTGACGAAGTCGTCGACCGTTCGCTCCTGGAACTGCGACAGACGGATCCAGGCGTAGCCGGGCTCCATCACCTTGCCGCGCACCGACTGCGTGCGGATTTCCTCGCGCGTGATGGTGACGGGGAAGGTGCGGTTCTCGTCCTTGCGGAAGATCGTCAGCAGCACCTTGGTGTTGGTCTCGCCGCGCATGCGCTTGACGGCTTCGTTGAGCGACAGGCCGCGCACCGCCGTGTCGTCGATCTTGGTGATCAGGTCGTTGGGCTTCAGCCCGGCGCGGAACGCGGGCGAGCCCTCGATGGGCGAGATCACCTTGATCAGGCCGTCTTCCTGCGAGATTTCGATGCCGACCCCGACGAAGCGTCCGGTCGTGCCCTCGCGGAATTCCTTGAAGGACTTCTTGTCGAAGTACTGCGAATGCGGATCGAGTCCGGACACCATCCCGGAGATGGCGTCGGAGATCAGCTTCTTTTCATCGACCGGCTCGACATAGTCGCTCTTGACCATGCCGAACACGGCGGCGAGTTGCTGCAACTCTTCGAGCGGCAGCGGCGCGAGGGTGCCGCGAGCCACGGTTTGCAGCGACACCGTGGTGAGCACGCCGGCAACGGCGCCGGCGGCGACCCAACCGGTGATCTTGAGTTTCTGGCCCATGTGAGAGTGTCCTTGGTCATTCCAATATAC
Source organism: Variovorax sp. (assembly GCA_028292835.1). Taxonomy (GTDB): domain Bacteria; phylum Pseudomonadota; class Gammaproteobacteria; order Burkholderiales; family Burkholderiaceae_C; genus Variovorax. The sequence goes on along the minus strand of JAQGLP010000051.1, from coordinate 4,739 downwards.
ACGTTGGAAACGCGCGACCTTGCCGGGTTCCGGTATGCCCACAAAAATCGTTCACGCCATCGAGCCGCGTTCCTCAGGCCCTGCCCTGCGAGGCCACCGCGGCGGCAGCCTCGGCCACGAGTTCGGCGTCCCCCAGGTAGTAGCTGCGGATCGGCTTGAGTTCGGCATCGAGTTCGTAGACCAGCGGAATGCCGTTGGGGATGTTGAGTCCCACGATGTCCTGGTCCGAAATGCCGTCGAGGTACTTGACCAGCGCCCGCATCGAGTTGCCGTGCGCCACCACCAGCAGCCGGCGTCCGGAGCGGATGGCCGGGGCGAGCGACTCGTTCCAGAAGGGCAGAACCCGCTCCACCACGTTCTTGAGGCACTCGGTGAGCGGCACCTGCTCGGGGCGCAGCTTGGCGTAGCGCGGGTCGCCACGCTCGCTGCGCGGGTCGCCCGGCTCCAGGGGCGGCGGCGGGTCGTCGTAGCTGCGGCGCCAGACCTGCACCTGCTCGTCACCGTATTTCTTGGCCGTTTCGGTCTTGTTGAGGCCCTGCAAGGCGCCGTAGTGGCGCTCGTTCAGGCGCCATGAGTGCACCACAGGCAGCCAGGTGCGGTTGAGGCCGTCGAGCGTGTACCACAGCGTGCGCGTCGCACGCGTGAGCACGCTGGTGTAGGCCAGATCGAATTCGTAGCCCTCCGACTTGAGCAGGCGGCCAGCCTCCTGCGCCTGCTCGATGCCGAGCGGCGTCAGGTCCACGTCGGTCCATCCGGTGAATCGGTTCTCCAGATTCCAGGTCGATTGACCATGGCGAATCAGCACCAACTTGTACATAGGCCCCTTCGGTTTTCGCGGCAAAGCCTGACATTCTAAAATCCCATGTTTGGGATTCGAGGAACTAAGTGAAATTCATTATCGACAACTGGATGCTGATCCTGATTGCGGTCAGCTCCGGCGGCATGCTGTTCTGGCCGGTCGTGCGCGGCGCCGGAAGCGGCACCTTGACGGCGCAGGGCGCCGTGCAGTTGATCAACCGCGAGCGCGCCGTGGTGGTGGATGTGCGAGAGCCCGAGGAGTTCGCCGCCGGACGCATCACCGGCGCGCGCAACGTGCCGCTCGCCCAGCTCGAGGCCAAGCTGGCCGCCACGGTCAAGAACAAGAACCTGCCGCTGGTGCTGGTCTGCGATTCCGGGGCGCGCGCGCAGCGTGCCGTAGCCACCGCCAAGAAGCTGGGCTACGAGCAGGCCCAGGCCATGGCAGGCGGCATCAAGGCCTGGAAGGCCGCCAACCTGCCGGTCGAGAAATCCGAAACCGTTCCCAGCCTGAAGTGAGTGCCATGCAACCCGTCAAGATGTACACCACCGCCTTTTGTCCGTACTGCGTCCGCGCCAAGCAGATCCTCCAGTCGAAGGGGGTCGCGCAGATCGAGGAAATCCGCATCGACAGCGACCCGCAGGCGCGCGCCGCCATGATGGAGCTCACCCGGCGGCGCACCGTGCCGCAGATCTTCATCGGCGAGACCCACGTGGGCGGCTGCGACGACCTGATCGCCCTGGACGGGCGTGGCGGGCTGGCGCCTCTGCTGGCAGGCGCCTGAGGCGGCTGCGAGTGCGGCGGCGATAATTCCGCATTCCGCTCGAAGCCCGCTGTGGGATCTCCCCGGCGGGTCTTGTTTTTGACCTTATAGAAATCACCATGGCCGACCAGCAAGACCCCGTGTTCCAGATCCAGCGCGTCTACCTGAAGGACCTGTCGCTCGAACAACCCAATTCCCCAGCCATCCTGCTGGAGCAGACGCAGCCCACGGTCGATATCCAGCTCGGCGTCGATGCCCAGCCGGTGGTCGACGGCATCTTCGAGATCACCGTCTCGGCCACGGTCCAGACCAAGATCGGCGATCGCACCGTGTTCCTGGTCGAGGCCAAGCAGGCCGGCATCTTCGAGATCCGCAACCTGCCGGAAGACCAGATGGGCCCGATCCTGGGCATCGCCTGCCCGCAGATCGTCTACCCCTACCTGCGCGGCAACGTGGCCGACGTGATCCAGCGCGGCGGTTTCCCGCCGGTGCACCTGGCCGAGATCAACTTCCAGGCCATGTTCGAGCAGCAGCAGGCCCAGGCCCAGGCGCAGCCGGGCAACTCGGTCTCGCCGATCATCACGCAGTAAGCGGTGCGTCCGACGCAGCGCCGGGACGCCGCATGAAGCTCACCGTACTCGGGGCCGGCGCCTGGGGAACGGCGCTGGCGGTCAGCGCGGCCGGGCGGCACGAGGTCACGCTGTGGGCACGCGACGCGCTCCAGGCCCAGGCCCTTGACCAGGGACGCGTCAACGCTCGCTACCTTCCGGGGATCGCCCTGCCGCAGCGCCTGCGCGTCGTGGGCGGCGGCGCCGCGGACGCGACCGCCGGGGCCGATTTGGTGATCGTTGCCACGCCGATGGCGGCACTGCGCGAACAGCTCGGCCTGCTGCGCGACACCCGCGCCCCGCTGGCATGGCTGTGCAAGGGCGTCGAGCCGCCGCGCGGCGCTTCGGGGTCCTTCGGGTTGCTGGCGCACGAGATACGGGCCCAGGTTGCTCCTGATTTGATAGCAGGAGTGCTCAGCGGCCCGAGCTTTGCGCAGGAGGTGGCCGAGGGCCGTCCGACGGCGCTGGTCGCGGCAAGCGCCCATGCGGTGGTGCGCGAGCGGCTGGTCGAGGCCTTTCACGGTCCCGATCTGCGCGTCTACACCAACGAAGACATCGTGGGGGTCGAGGTCAGCGGCGCCGTCAAGAACGTGCTTGCGATCGCCACCGGGCTGTGCGACGGCTTGGCGCTCGGCCTCAATGCCCGCGCCGCGCTCATCACGCGCGGGCTGGCCGAGATGACGCGCTTCGGCGTCGCGCTCGGCGCGCACGCCGAGACCTTCATGGGACTTTCCGGCCTGGGCGACCTGGTGCTGACGGCCACCGGCGACCTGTCGCGCAACCGCAAGGTCGGCCTGCTGCTGGCGCAGGGGCGCACACCCGCGCAGGCGATCGAGTCGCTCGGCCATGTGGCCGAAGGCGTCCATTGCGCGCGCGCCCTGGTCGGGCGGGCGCGGCATCTGGGGGTCGAGATGCCGATCGCCGAGGGCGTGGTCGCGCTGCTCGATGGCTCCCTGCGCCCGGCGGCCGTGGTGGAACGGCTGATGGGCCGGGGCCCGACCGCCGAAACGCCCTGACGGCGCGCGATCCGGGCGACCGGGGCATTGTGCCTTGTTGCCAGCGCCGCAAAGGAGCGTCGGCCGGCAGGGTCGGCGGCCGCGGGTCCGCCCGGTTGTCGTCTGCGGAACGCTGCGATAGCGTGGCGCTCCCATCCATTTCGGAAATCATCATGGTTCGTCGCACTTCGCTCTACCTTGCCCTTTCGTGTGCCGCCCTGACAGGCGCCTGCACGGCCATGGGTCCGTCAACGCCGCAGGGCGGCATGAGTTTCTTCGTGACCAGCGTCAACCCCGGCCAGGGGGCCAACTTCGGTGGTTTGGCGGGGGCCGACCGTTACTGTCAGTCGCTGGCGGCGGGCGCGGGAGCGGGCAACCGCACCTGGCGCGCCTATCTCAGCAACAGCGCCATGTCGGACAGTCCGGCGGTTAATGCGCGCGACCGCATCGGCAGCGGGCCTTGGCGCAATGCCAAGGGCGAGCTCATCGCCAGCAATGTCGAAGAGCTCCACGGCAACAACAGGCTGACCAAGCAGACTGCGCTGACCGAGAAGGGCGAGCCCATCAGCGGCCGGGTCGACGCGGTCAACCGGCACGACATCCTGACGGGCTCGTCGGCAGACGGGCGCGCCGTGAGCGACGGCAAGGACAACACCTGCGGCAACTGGACGAAGGGCGGCGAGGGCTCGGCCATCGTGGGGCACCACGACCGCATGGGGCTCAACGACAGCGCCCCCATGAAATCATGGAACTCGTCGCATCCCACCCAGGGTTGCAGTCTCGAAGCCCTCAAGAAAACCGGCGGCGACGGGTTGCTGTACTGCTTCGCGCAGAACTGAGGCCGCGAGGCTGCGCGCCGGGCGGCCCGGGCGTGGACTTGGGCGGCGAATAGGGCGTGGCAGCGGCGACAATCCGGGGGGTGGAAATACCGAGGAGGCCGGCCGAGTCAGCGTCATGAACGACAGAATCAACAACAGCAGTTATTTCGATTTTTCCGATGCCCGCGTGGCCGAACTGGCGCAGTCCGACGTGCGGCGCGCATTGCAGGAAGATGCCGGAGACGGCGATCTCACGGCCGGGCTGATCGTCCAGGGGACCCAGGCCCGCGCCCGCGTGCTGGTGCGCGAGGCCGCCATGCTGTGCGGCGCGCCGTGGGTGGAGGCTGTCGTGCGGCAGCTCGATCCACAGGCGCGGGTGCTGTGGCACGGCGCGGACGGCACCCGGTGCGCGGCCAACCAGACCGTGCTCGAACTCTCGGGCGACGCACGGGCGCTGCTCACGGCCGAGCGCACGGCGCTCAACTTCCTCCAGTTGCTCAGTGCCGTGGCCACGCGCACGGCCACCTATGTCGATGCCGTGCGCGGCACGCGCGCGCAGATCGTCGACACGCGCAAGACCCTGCCGGGCCTGCGCCTGGCGCAGAAGTACGCGGTGCGCGTGGGCGGCGGCACCAACCACCGCATCGGCCTCTACGACGCGGTGCTGATCAAGGAAAACCACATCGCCGCAGCCAGTGGCGTCGGCGCCGCCCTGCACGCCGCCGCCCGTGTGGCGCCGCAGGCCCGGTTCGTCGAGAT
>JAQGLP010000192.1 GCA_028292835.1 Variovorax sp. | reverse complement strand
GGCTGGGCGCAGGTCAACGGCCGCAACGCACTGGGCTGGGACGACAAGTTCAAGCTCGACGTGTGGTACGTGGATCACCGCTCGTTGCGGCTCGACATCCGTATTTTGTGGCGCACCGTGCGCAAGGTGCTGGTGCGTGAAGGCATCAGCGCGGCCGGGGAGGCGACGATGGGCAAGTTCACGGGAAATCGATGAAAGATGTAATATGCCATTGTCATATCTCATCTGGAAGGTTGCATGACCACGACTGCAAAACTGTTCATGAGCGGACGTAGCCAAGCCATTCGCCTGCCCGCCAAATTGCGGCTCAATGCCAAGGAAGTTCGTGTCGAACAAATCGGCGACGCGCTGTGGATGCAGCCCCAAGCATTGCCGGGGCAGAACATGGCCGACTGGCTACGAGCGTTTTACGAGGCCACGGAACCTTTGCCCGAATCGTTCCTGGCGGACCGCGACGACGCCCCGCCGCAAGTGCGCGACTGGACTTGAAAGCGACATGCGCCGCACGCTGGACCCCAACATCTGCAGCTACATCCTGCGCCGGCACCCGCCTTCGATGCTGGAGCGTTTCGCCGGGCTGGACCGCCAGCAGCTGTGGCTGTCGGCCATCGTGGCGGCCGAACTGCGCTTTGGCGCGGCCAAGCTGGGCTCTGCCCGATTCGCTTCGGCGGTCGAGGCTTGGTTGGCGGGCTTCGAGGTGCGCCCCTGGCCCGTTGACGCGGCGCATCACTACGCTCAGATCCGCACCGCGCTGGAGCGCGCCGGGAAACCCATTGGAGGCATGGACCTGTTGATCGCTGCCCATGCCATGGCCGAGGATTCGGTGGTGGTCACCAACAATGCGCGTGAATTTTTGCGCGTGCCCGGATTGGCGGTGGAGGAGTGGACGCTATGACTTTTCCTGCCCTGAATAGACTGGAAAAAACATGACAAGGATCACTTTGGAGCCCGGCAAGCGGGGCAGCCGACCCTGTGGGCGTGAATTGCAAGCCACGATGTAGGACGTTGCTTTTCATGGTGTATTGAAAATAAACGATGACTCTTCCTCTTTTTGCCGTCTACGGCGCCAGCGGCTGCGGCCGGGGCGTGATGCCCCTGGCGCGCGCGCAGTTGCAGCACCAAGGCATTTCGCCCACGCAACTGGTGTTCGTTGACGACCATCCTGAGGCGCTGGAGGTCAATGGCCAGCGCGTGCTGCGCTATGCGGAGTTTCTGCAGATCGAAGCCAGTGCGCGCCATGCCGTGCTGGCGATCGCCGACGGTGCGGTGCGCGAGAAGCTGGCTGTGCGCTGTGCTGCAGATGGCGTACAGCCCTGGACGGTGGCCGCCAGCAACGTGGTGACCATGGACGACGTGGCGCTGGGCGAGGGCGCTGTGCTGAGCCCATTCGTCACGCTCACTTCCAACATCCGTATCGGTCGGCACTTTCACGCCAACTTGTACAGCTATGTTGAGCACGATTGCGTAATTGGGAATTACGTCACATTTGCACCAAGTGTTAAATGCAACGGTAATGTCACCATTGAAGATCACGCTTACATTGGCGCTGGCGCTGTCATCAAGCAAGGCAAGCCCGGGCAACCGCTGGTCATCGGCCGGGGTGCCGTCGTCGGCATGGGCGCCGTGGTCACGCGCGATGTGCCGGCCGGCGCCACGGTGGTCGGCAACCCGGCCAAGCCCTTTCTCAAAGATTGATTTTTGTGCTGAACACTGCTTTTTCTCCCTGGCCCAGCTTCACCAACGAAGAGGGCGACGCCGTGCGGCAGGTGTTGCTGTCCAACAAGGTCAACTATTGGACCGGGCAGGAATGCCGCGAGTTCGAGAAGGAGTTCGCCGCCTGGGCCGGTACGAAGCACGCCGTGGCGCTGGCCAACGGCACGCTGGCGCTGGACGTGGCGCTCAAGGCGATGGGCATCGGCCCGGGCGACGAGGTGATCGTCACGCCGCGCACCTTCATCGCCAGCATTTCGTGCGTGGTCAACGCGGGCGCGACGCCGGTATTCGCCGATGTGGAGGCCGACAGCGGCAACCTCTCGGCCGCGACCATCGCGCGCCTGCTCACGCCGGCCACCCGCGCCGTGATCTGCGTGCATCTGGCGGGCTGGCCCTGCGACATGGACCCGATCATGACGCTGGCCGAGACCCATGGCTTCAAGGTCATCGAGGATTGCGCCCAGGCCCATGGGGCGCGCTACAAGGGGCGGGCCGTGGGCTCCATCGGGCACGTGGGCGCGTGGTCGTTCTGCCAGGACAAGATCATGAGCACGGCCGGCGAGGGCGGCATGGTCACCACCGACGACGCGGCGCTGTGGTCGGCCATGTGGTCGTTCAAGGACCACGGCAAGAGCCATGAGGCGGTGTACGAGCGCCAGCACCCGCCGGGCTTTCGCTGGGTGCACGAGAGCTTCGGCACCAACTGGCGCATGCTGGAAGTGCAGGGCGCCGTCGGGCGCATCCAGCTGCGCCGCATGGGGGACTGGACAGCGCTGCGCACGCGGCACGCCGAGGCGATCTGGGCCACCTGCCGCCCGCATGCGGCGGTGCGCGTGCCAGATTTCGCCGATGCCGAGGGCCAAAACGTGCACGCGCACTACAAGTGCTATGTGTACGTGCAGCCCGAACGGCTGGCCGCGGGCTGGAGCCGCGACCGCATCGTGGAGGCGATCAGCGCGCAGGGCGTGCCGTGCTACCAGGGCTCGTGCTCCGAGGTGTACCTGGAAAAAGCGTTCGACGACACCGGCTGGCGGCCGGCCGAACGGCTGCCCGTCGCGCGCCAGCTGGGCGACACCAGCTTGATGTTTCTGGTGCATCCCACTCTCACGGCGGCTGAAGTCGGCAAGACCTGCGACGTTGTCGGGCGGGTGCTTCAGCAGGCGAGTGCCTGATGCCGAAGCTCATGATCCGCGGGGCGTTCTGGGCCTGCGCACTCGCCGTGCTGGTCCTCGCCCTGATGCCGCCCACGCCGCACATGCCCACCACGGGCTGGGACAAAAGCAACCACCTGCTGGCCTTCTCGACGCTGGCGGTTCTGGGGCTGTGGTCCTGGCCCGGGCGCACGGTGGCGGTGCTGGTGGCCTTGCTGGCCTATGGCGGGTTGATCGAGATACTGCAGTCGTTCACGCCCGACCGCTCCGCCGAATGGGCCGACCTGCTGGCCGACGGGCTGGGGCTGCTCGTCGGCACCCTGGTGGTCTGGCTGCTGGCGTGGCTGCCTGCGGGGCGCCGCCCCGAAAGCCGGATCCGTCGATGAAAACCCGCGCTGGCGCAGTCCTGGGAAATCTCATGCCTTTAGAACGATCCGCCGCGCCCCTGCTGGCGCTCCCCCGCATGGTCAAGCGCCTGCTGGTGCTGACGCTCGACGCCTGCTTGTGCGTCTTCACGGCCTGGATGGCGCTGTCGTTGCGGCTGGAGCAGTGGGTGGTGCTGGCGGGCCCGCTCTGGTGGGCGGTGGCGGGGTCGCTGGCGCTGGCCTTGCCGCTCTTCGCCATCCTGGGGCTGTACCGCGCCATTTTCCGCTACGCCGGCTGGCCGGCGCTGATGGCCGTCACGCAGGCGGCGGTCATCTACGGTGTGGCGTATGGCGTGCTGTTCACGCTGGTGGGCGTCGAGGGCGTGCCGCGCACCGTCGGGATGATCCAGCCGCCGCTGCTGATGATCGCCGTGGGCGCTTCGCGCGCGCTCGCCCGCTACTGGCTGGGCGGTGTCTTCCGCACCCGGCTCGGGCGCAACGCCGTGCCCCGGGTGCTGATCTACGGCGCCGGCCGTGCCGGCCGGCAGCTGGCGCAGGCCATGACGCACAACCGCGAGATGCGGGTGGTGGGTTTCCTGGACGACGACAAGCGCCTGCAGGGCGGCGTGATCCACGGCCTGCCCGTCCACGATCCCGAGCGGCTCAAGGGCCGTGTCCAGTCGCTGCAGGTCAGCGATGTCCTGCTGGCCATCCCGTCCGTGTCGCGCCAGCGCCGCAACGAGATCCTGGAGCTGATGCGCGAACTCCACGTGGCGGTGCGCACGCTGCCGGGGCTCATGGAGCTGGCGCAGGGCAAGGTGCAGGTCAGCGACCTGCGCGAGCTCGACATCGAGGACCTGCTGGGCCGCGCGGCGGTGCCGCCAAACCCCGACCTGCTGGGCAGGAACATTGCGGGCAAGGTGGTGCTGGTCACGGGCGCGGGCGGCTCCATCGGCAGCGAGCTGTGCCGCCAGATCGTCAAGGCCAAGCCTGCCACGCTGCTGCTGGTGGAGCGCAGCGAATACGCGCTCTATGCCATTCACCGCGACCTCCTGGGGCTGCTGGCCGATGGGAAGGGCCACGCCCCGGTGCGCATCATGCCGCTGCTGGCGTCAGTGGGCGACGAGCAGCGCATGACCGAGATCATGGCCGCCTGGCGCCCGCACACCGTCTACCACGCCGCCGCCTACAAGCATGTGCCGCTGGTCGAGCACAACCCGGCCGAGGGCGTGCGCAACAACGTGTTCGGCACGCTGCTGACGGCCCAGGTGGCGGCGCGCCATGGCGTCAGCGACTTCGTGCTGGTCAGCACCGACAAGGCGGTGCGCCCGACCAACGTCATGGGCACCAGCAAGCGGCTGGCCGAAATGGCCCTGCAGGCCCTGGCCGAGAAGTCGAATGCCGAGGGCGGCACGCGCTTCTCGATGGTGCGCTTCGGCAACGTGCTGGGCTCGTCGGGCTCGGTAGTGCCACTCTTTCGCCAGCAGATCAAGGACGGCGGCCCGATCACGCTGACGCACGCCGACATCACCCGCTACTTCATGACGATCCCCGAGGCAGCGCAACTGGTCATCCAGGCGGGCGCGATGGCCCGGGGGGGCGATGTGTTCGTGCTCGACATGGGCGAGCCGGTGCGCATCATCGATCTGGCGCGGCGCATGGTGGAGCTCTCGGGCTTGACCGTGCGCGACGCGCTCCACCCCGACGGCGACATCGCCATCCAGACGGTCGGCTTGCGCCCCGGCGAAAAGCTCTACGAGGAGCTGCTCATCGGCGACAACCCGCTGCCCACCGAGCACCCGCTCATCATGAAGGCGCACGCCGAGTTCCTCCCCCTGCAGGAGCTGACGCCGCGGCTGCAGGCGCTGACGGTCGCGCTGGCGGTCAACGACGTGACCACGATTCGGCACCTGCTGGAGCAGCTGGTGGTCGGGTACCGGCCCAGCGGCGCGGTGGTCGACTGGGTGCACCTAGAGCGCGCCGCCGGGTCGGCCCAGGCAGTCGAAGAAGTCGAAGCGGCCATGGCGTGACGCGCTGTCCGTCACACGACGCGCCGGCCGTCTGATCGCCAAACCTCGGCGGATATTTCGTCGTTTGGTCCATCAGGCACCATAAACTATGTGCTTGGAATGCAGGAATTCATGCACATGAGAACTCATATCGAGTTGGATGACGAACTGCTGCAGCAGGTGTTGTCACTGGGCGAGTTCCCGACCAAGAAAGCGGCGGTCAACGCAGCTCTGCGGGGGTACCTGAACACGCTAAAGCGCCAGCAGTTGCTGGCCTTGCGGGGTCAAGTGGCTTGGCAAGGCGACTTGCAGGCCCTGCGGCGTGCGCGATTCGATGCTTCAGACGCGGACGAGACGCCTTGATGCTGGTCGATACCTCGGTTTGGATCGATTTCCTGAACGGTTACGACTCTGCCCACGCGGACCGCCTGAGCCAGGCTATCGCCAATGGCGCAGCCGTTGCGGTACCAGGGTTGGTGCTGGCAGAAGTGCTCCTGGGCCTGAAAAGCGATGCGCAGGCGGAAAAGGTGGCCTATCTGCTGGGTGCGTTCGAGCAGATGGCTGATCTGGACCGCGCGGGCTATGCCCAAGCCGCTGCCTTGTACCGGCTGTGCCGGTCCAGGGGCTACACCATCCGCTCCACCAT
>JAQGLP010000046.1 GCA_028292835.1 Variovorax sp. | reverse complement strand
AGCACAGCACGCGCGGCAACAAGTTCGACACCTACAAGGAATACGCGCAGCTCATCAACGACCAGTCGCGCCGCCACATGACGCTGCGCGGCCTGTTCGAGTTCAAGGTCGATCCGGCCAAGGCCATCCCGGTCGACGAGGTCGAGCCTGCCAAGGAGATCGTCAAGCGCTTCGCCACCGGCGCCATGTCGCTCGGCTCGATCAGCACCGAGGCGCACGCCACGCTGGCCGTCGCCATGAACCGCATCGGCGGCAAGAGCAACACCGGCGAGGGCGGCGAGGACCCGGCGCGCTATCGCAACGAATTGAAGGGCATCCCGATCCGCCAGGGCGACACGCTCAAAAGCGTGATCGGCGCGGTCAACGTCGAGGTCGACCTGCCGCTGGCGGCAGGCGACTCGCTGCGCTCGAAGATCAAGCAGGTGGCTTCCGGGCGCTTCGGCGTCACGGCCGAGTACCTGTCGTCGGCCGACCAGATCCAGATCAAGATGGCGCAGGGCGCCAAGCCGGGCGAGGGCGGCCAGCTGCCGGGCGCCAAGGTGTCGAACTACATCGGCCAGCTGCGCTACTCGGTGCCGGGCGTGGGGCTGATCTCGCCGCCGCCGCACCACGACATCTATTCGATCGAGGACCTGGCGCAGCTGATCCACGACCTGAAGAACGTCGCGCCGCATGCCAGCATCAGCACCAAGCTGGTGAGCGAGGTGGGCGTCGGCACGGTGGCCGCGGGTGTCACCAAGTGCAAGAGCGACCACATCGTGATCGCCGGGCACGACGGCGGCACGGGCGCCTCGCCCTGGTCGTCCATCAAGCATGCCGGCGGCCCCTGGGAAATCGGCCTGGCTGAGACGCAGCAGACGCTGGTCCTGAACCGCCTGCGCGGCCGCGTGCGGGTGCAGGCCGACGGCCAGATGAAGACCGGCCGCGACGTCGCCATCGGCGCGCTGCTGGGCGCCGACGAGTTCGGCTTCGCCACCGCGCCCTTGATCGTCGAGGGCTGCATCATGATGCGCAAGTGCCACCTCAACACCTGCCCGGTGGGTGTGGCCACGCAGGACCCAGTGCTGCGCCAGCGCTTCTCGGGCAAGCCCGAGCACGTTGTCAACTACTTCTTCTTCATCGCCGAGGAAGTGCGCCAGATCATGGCGCAGCTGGGCATCCGCACCTTCGACGAGCTGATCGGCCGCGCCGACCTGCTCGACATGAAGAAGGGCATCGAGCACTGGAAGGCCAGCGGCCTGGACTTCAGCCGCCTGTTCGCCATGCCCAGCGTGCCCGCCGACGTGCCGCGCCACCACGTGGAGGAGCAGGCGCACGGCCTGGAGGACAACCTCGACACCCGGCTGATCGAGCGCTCGAAGGCGGCCATCGAGCGCGGCGAGAAGGTCCATTTCATTGAGTTCGTGCGCAACGTCAACCGCACGGTCGGCGCCAAGCTGTCGGGCGCGCTGACGCGGGTGCATCCCGAGGGCCTGCCCGACGACTCGATCCGCATCCAGCTCGAAGGCACGGGCGGGCAGTCGTTCGGCGCCTTCCTGGCGCGCGGCATCACGCTCTACCTGATCGGCGACGCCAACGACTACACCGGCAAGGGCCTGTCGGGCGGGCGCATTGTGGTGCGCCCGAGCCTGGAGTTCCGGGGCGAGGCGGCACGCAACACCATCGTGGGCAACACCGTGATGTACGGCGCCACCACCGGCGAGGCGTATTTCTGCGGCGTGGCGGGCGAGCGCTTCGCCGTGCGCCTGTCGGGCGCCACCGCGGTGGTCGAGGGCACCGGCGACCACGGCTGCGAGTACATGACCGGCGGCACGGTCGCCGTGCTCGGCAAGACCGGGCGCAACTTCGCCGCCGGCATGAGCGGCGGCGTGGCCTATGTCTACGACGAGGACGGCCAGTTCGCCAGCCGCTGCAACCTGTCGATGGTGGCGCTGGAGCGCGTGGTCAGCACGACCGAGCAGGCCGCCAGCGTGCCCCGCAACACGTGGCACCGCGACCAGACCGACGAGGCGATCTTGAAGAAGCTGCTGGAAGACCATAACCGCTGGACCGGCAGCAAGCGCGCGCGCGAACTGCTCGACACGTGGGCGTCCGCGCGGGACAGGTTCGTGAAGGTGTTCCCGAACGAGTACAAGCGGGCACTCGCGGAAATGCACGACCGCGAAGTCGAAGCTGCGAGCGCGGGCAACAACGCCCAGGTCGCCACCAGGCACCCCGTTGCCGCCGCCTGAAGGAAGAAGAGAAAATGGGAAAGATCACCGGCTTCATGGAATTCGAGCGTGTCGAGGAGGGCTACAAGCCCGTGCCCGAGCGCGTGAAGCATTACAAGGAATTCGTCGTCGGCCTCGACGACGGCCAGGCCAGGGTGCAGGCGGCGCGCTGCATGGATTGCGGCACGCCCTTTTGCAACAGCGGCTGCCCCGTCAACAACATCATCCCGGACTTCAACGACCTGGTGTACCAGCAGGACTGGAAGAACGCCTGGACGGTGCTGGACTCCACCAACAACTTCCCGGAGTTCACCGGCCGGATCTGTCCGGCGCC
>JAQGLP010000033.1 GCA_028292835.1 Variovorax sp. | reverse complement strand
CTTGATGTCGCCTTCGCCGTAGCGCTGCGCCGCCGCGCGAATAGTAGTCGCCGCGCGGCGGGCGCTCCGATTCCCCATAGACAGCGGGTGCGACGTCCGGGATGGTCGTGGCCAGTTTCATCGGTCTGCCTGGTGGGTCGTCATGAGAAAACGGCGGATGCCGTGGCAACGACCGCCCCTTCAGGAAACATGCTCACTCAAGGTGCGGCGGCCAGCACACCGCGGCGCATCTGGTCGAGTTCGATGCTCTCGAACAGCGCCTTGAAATTGCCGTTGCCGAAACCGTCGTCGCCCTTCCTCTGGATGAACTCGAAGAAGATCGGACCCAGCTGGTTCTCGCTGAAGATTTGCAGCAGCAGCGCGTCCTTTTTGCCATCGACGAGGATCTTGCGCCTGTGCAGTTCGGCCACGTTCTCGCCATGCCCGGGGATGCGCTGGTCCACGAGTTCGTAGTAAGTGTCGATGGTGTCGAGCAGCTTCACGCCGTGGGCACGCAGCGCGTCGACGGTCTTGTAGAGGTCGTCCGCCCCCATCGCGATGTGCTGGATGCCCTCGCCCTTGTACAGATCCAGGTACTCCTGGATCTGGCCGGGCTGCTCATTGCCTTCCTCATTGATCGGAATGCGGAACTTGCCGCAGGGACAGGTCATGGCCTTGCTCTTGACGCCCGTCACCTGGCCCTCGATGTCGAAGTACTTGATCTCCCGGAAGTTGAAGAGCCGCTCGTAGAACCCAGCCCATTCGTTCATGCGCCCGCGGTAGACGTTGTGCGTCAGGTGGTCGATGTACGTGAGGCCATGGCCCTGGGGCGCCAGCGCCTCCGCGGCACTCAGGCCCGGCAGCGCCTCGAAGTCGACGTCGTAGAAGCCGATGTTGCCGATGTCGCCCGGCTGCGCGCCGTTCTTGCCGCGCCAGCGATCGACCAGGTAGATCAGGCTGTCGCCGATACCCTTGATGGCGGGGATGTTCAGTTCGCCCGGGCCGGCCTTGTCGGCGAAGCCCCAGGCGCCCAGCGAAATAGCGCGCTCGTAAGCCGCCTTGGCGTCCTGCACGCGAAAGGCGATGGCGCAGACGCTCGGGCCATGCTCGCGTGCAAAGCGCTGCGCGAACGAATCGGGCTCGGCGTTCAGGATGAAGTTGATGGTGCCCTGGCGGTACAGCAACACGTTCTTGTGACGGTGCCTCGCGACCGCAGTGAAGCCCATGGCCTCGAATACCTTGCCCATGGCGGCCGGGTCGGGCGCGGCGTACTCGATGAATTCGAAGCCATCGGTGCCCATCGGGTTGTCCCAGGGAGTGAAAGCCGGCGCGTCAGGGGTCATGAGGTCTCCAGAAAAAGGAAGAGGTCCAGGCACCACCTGATTCTGGTGGCCCTGCCATTCCCGACTGTAAGAGCGCAGGCGCGGATGATTTCTGCGTTTACGGGCCTTTCAGGGGCAGGTCGCGCACGAAAGCTGCAAAAATCATTGAATGCATGCACTCGACAGACAAGACCGGCAGATCCTGCGCATGCTCCAGACGGACGGCCGCGTTACCTACGAGCAACTCGCGGAACAGGTGAGCCTGTCGCCCAGCGCCGTGCTGCGGCGCGTCAAGCGGCTGGAGGAAAGCCGCGTGATCGACCGCTACGTAGCGCTCGTCACACCGGAGGCGGTGGGTCTGGGGCTGACCGCCTACCTCAACGTCCGGCTGGAAAAGCACACCGAAAGCCACAAGCGCAATCCGATGGACCTGTTTCGCGCCAGCGTCCAGACCTGGCCCGAGGTGGTCGAGTGCGCCGCGCTGACCGGCGAGATGGATTACCTGCTGCGCGTGGTGGTGGCCGACATGGCGCATTACAGCCGCTTCATCATGGACACCCTGCTCAAGCATCCGAGCGTGCAGGACTGCAAGACCAGCTTCGTGCTCGAACGTGTCAAGGCCACCACGGCCGTGCCCGTCTAGCGATAAAGAGTCAAGAGCCTGGTTCTTCACGAATTGAGTCTCGACATGGAACGACACCACCCACGCCCTGATGAGGTCGGTGCCAGTTGTGATGATGCATCCGGCGGGCCAGAATGGACCTTCCTCACTAAAGCACGCTGGATCGCGGCCGGCGGCTTGTGGGATAAGGGAAAACCCGTATATTGTGGCTATGTTCCCTATCAAAGACCTGCTCAAAGCTTCGCGCGGTGCGCGGTCGTTCCTCAATTCCCCCTCGGACGCAACGTCGTCCGTGCCCTCTGTCATGGTGCCGATCCGGCCCATCGGTCCGGGTGAGCGCCATCGCATCACGAGCCACCTGATTGCCCTGGACGCCGCCGACCGTTACCTGCGCTTCGGCTATGCCGCCTCCGATGAACAGATCGGGCGCTATGTCGAAGCGCTGGACTTCGAGCGCGACGAACTGTTCGGCATCTACACCCGCAAGCTCGAACTGATCGCCATGGCGCATCTCGCGTTCGCTCCCGGCGACCTGCACGACGGCTGCGCCGAGTTCGGCGTCTCGGTGTTGCGGCATGCCCGGGGGCGTGGCTATGGCACGCGCCTGTTCGACCGCGCCGTCATCAGCGCGCGCAACGAGGGCGTGGGCATGCTGTTCATCCATGCACTCAGCGAGAATGTCACGATGCTCAAGATCGCGCGCAAGGCCGGCGCTAGCGTGGTGCGCTCGGGCTCCGAATCCGAGGCGCACCTGGAACTGCCCCAGGCCACGTTCGACAGCCGCATGAGCGAGATCGTCGAGGACCATTTCGCCGAGGTCGACTACCAGCTCAAGACCCGCGCCAAGCAGTTCTGGGAATTTCTCGCCGGCATGCAGGAAGTGCGCCGTGGCGTGCGCGAAGCGCGCGAGAAATCGTCGTCGTAGCGAACGGGCCGTATTTCGCTGGGGAACCAGAGTCCGCAGGCCTGCGGTACACCGCGCAATTCGGCTTGCCGGGGCCGGGCCCAGGCCTCGAGGCTTTCCTGCGAGCCGGGGGGTGCGTACTTCCGTTATCCTTCCTGTTCCCTAACTTCCCGCCCCGCCGCAGTGGCCGATCCCCATCCTGAGCGCATTCCCGTCGAACGGGAAGACAAGCGAAGCTTTTTGCAGAAGCTGGCTGAATTCATCCACCCGGGTCCCGACTCGCGCGACGAGCTGATCGAAGCCCTGGCGGACGCCGAGGACAACGACGTGATCGGTGCCGAGTCGCGCGTGATGCTCGAAGGCGTGATCCGCATGGCGGACATGACGGCGGGCGACGTCATGGTGGCGGCGCCGCGCATGGACTGCGTCGATATCGACGCGCCCTACGACACCCTGCTGCACGGAGTGATCGACACCGCGCATTCGCGCTTTCCGGTCTACGAGGGCGACAAGGAAAACATCATCGGCATCCTGCTGGCCAAGGACCTGCTCAAGCTGCAGCGTTCGCCGGCGCTCAACATCCGCGCGCTGCTGCGCCCGGTGGTGTTCGTGCCCGAGAGCAAGGGGTTGAACGACCTGCTGCGCGACTTCCGCGGCAACCGCCAGCACTTGGCCGTGGTCATCGACGAGTTCGGCCGCGTCGCCGGCCTGATCACGATCGAGGACGTGCTCGAACAGATCGTCGGCGAGATCGAGGACGAGTTCGACATCCCCGAGGACGAGGGCGATATCTTCGGCCTGGCCGACCACACCTACCGCGTGTCGGGCGACACGCCGATCGAGCGCGTGGCCGAGGCCTTCGGCATCATCTTCGACGACGAGGCGCTGAGCGAGGATTTCGATACCATCGGCGGCCTCGTGGCGCACGAGATGGGGCATGTGCCCAAGCGCGGCGAGCACCATGCGATCGGCGGCTTCGATTTCATCGTGCTGCACACCAAGGGCGGCGCGGTGCGCTGGTTCAAGGTCTCGCCGGCGCGCGGCAACAGCCCGGCCGATTGATGCCGCTGCCCCCGGCACCCCGGCGACTCGGCGCGCCGTCCGTTTTCATGTCCTCCCTTTCGCTGCGCCCCCTGGGCTTCGCGGGGGCGGGCGTGGCGCAGGCGCTGTCGGTGGCGACGCCGTGGAACGGCCAGCCGCTGTGGTGGTTGCAGCTGATCTCACTGGCGGCGCTGGTCTGGCAGCTCGACGCGCTGCGCTCGGCGGGCGCCGGATGGCGCGCTGGCGCGCTGCACGGCTGGCTGTTCGCGACCGCGTGGCTGGGCACGACCTTCTGGTGGCTCTTCATCTCGATGCATACCTACGGCGGCCTGCCAGCGCCGCTGGCGGCGCTGGCGGTGCTGGCGCTGGCGGCGGGGCTGGCCCTGTATTACGCCGTGGCGTGCGCCTGTTTTATGGCGTTTGCCCCCGTCAGTTGGGCCGGCCGCGCTCTCTTTTTTGTAGCGCTCTGGACGCTGGCCGAACTGGTGCGCGGCAGCTGGTTTACCGGCTTCCCCTGGGGCGCGGGCGGCTATGCGCACGTCGACGGGCCGCTGTCGATGTTCGCGCGCTGGCTCGGCGTGTACGGCGTGGGCGCCGTTGCCGTCTTGGCGGCGATGGCGATCGCACAGTGCCTGCGGCTGGACTACCGGCGCCACCAGGCCGCCTGGCTGGCGCCCGTGGGCGCCGCGCTTTGCCTGGCCGCGGCCGCGGCCGGCTCGCACTGCGCGGTCAACCTGTGCGGCAGGGCGCCCGCGCCGGATGCGCTCAGCGCGGGACGGCTGCAGGTCGCGCTGCTGCAGGGCAACATCCCGCAGGACGAGAAGTTCGTGCCCGGCGGCGGCATCGCAACGGCGCTCGGCTGGTACGGCGAGCAGTTGCAGGGGGCCACCGCGTCGCTGGTCGTCACGCCCGAAACCGCCTTGCCGCTGCTGCCCGCGCAACTGCCGCCCGGCTACCTGGAGGCCATCGCG
>JAQGLP010000023.1 GCA_028292835.1 Variovorax sp. | reverse complement strand
TTGCCGCTGCCCGCCCGACAGCCGCATGCCGCGCTCACCGACCAGCGTGTCGTAGCCATGCGGCAGCGCGGCAATGAATCCGTCGCAATGCGCGGCGTGCGAGGCCGCGCGGACCGCCGCATCGGTGGCGTCGGGACGGCCATAGCGGATGTTGTCCATGACGCTGCGGTGCAGCAGCGCGATCTCTTGCGGCACGACCGCGATCGCGCTGCGCAGACTGTCCTGCTTCACGTCGGTGACGGCCTGGCCGTCGATCTTCACGCAGCCGGCGCTCGCGTCCGCCAGCCGCTGGA
The DNA here is from genome assembly GCA_028292835.1 of Variovorax sp. Lineage (GTDB taxonomy): Bacteria > Pseudomonadota > Gammaproteobacteria > Burkholderiales > Burkholderiaceae_C > Variovorax. The sequence goes on along the minus strand of JAQGLP010000023.1, from coordinate 2,491 downwards.
TGAGACCGATGAGCGTCGATTTGCCCGCGCCCGAGGGGCCGACCACGCCGATACGCTGCCCCGCCGGTATCGTCAGATTCAGGTCGCTGAACACCGGCCGGCCGTCGCCATAGGAGAAGCTGACATTCGACAGGCAGATCTCGCCCGCCCCTGGAACAAAGGCGGGGGCATCGTGCTTGTCGGCCACGTGATGAGGCACCGCCACGACGCGCAGCATTTCGGAGATGACGCCGAGCTGCTGCGAACCGTCGACCAGCGACAGCGCCAGTTCGCGCGAGCCGTGAAGAATGCGAAAGGTCAGCGCGCTGATCAGTACCACGTCGCCCGGCATGATGTGGCCGGCGCGCCAGCTCTGAACCGCCCACAGCAGCATGCCGCCGGCCATGACCCACAGGCAGACGTCGTGCAGTACACGGGTCTTTTCCAGGAAAAGCCAGCTGTTGCGTTGCGCCTGGGCTTCCTTGCCCACGGCAGCCTGCAGGCGACAGTATTCCCGCTCGCGTGCGGCAAAGGCTTGAACGGTCCACATGTTCGAGACCACATCGACCAGTTCGCCGCCGACACGAGAGGCTTCGTCGGCAAACTTGTGGTGCAGCGGACCCGCCCGCATGCTCAGGCGCGCCATGACGGCGCCCACCAGCGTGACAAAGGCAACCAGCGTGACGACCATGCGCCAGTCCACGGTGACAAGGACCACCACCGCACCCAGAAAATCGATGCACGGCGGCAGGATCTTCCAGATCATCGTGCCGAGCACGGCGCCGGTCGCGCCCGCCGTCGCGGTAATGCGGTTGCCCAGCGATCCGGCGAGCTGCTCGGAAAAATAGCCCTGCGAGTGGCCCGACAGATGGCGGAACAGGTCGAGCCTGACGTCCACGCCCGTGGCGACGACGAAGTGGCAGCCGCGCCAGCCGCCGAGTCGCCAGCAGACGCTCTCGGCGGTGATGAGCGCGATGAAGAGCGCCAGCGGGTGCCAGATGTCGCGGCTCGCGCGGTCGCCGGTCGCCATGGCATTGACGATCAGCTTCATTCCGTATTGCACGCCCACCGAGCAGGACGCCCCGACCACGATCAAGGCCAGCAGCAGCAAGAACTGCCACGGCCGGCGCCGAACGTAGCTCCACAGGAAGGTCCGTGCGCTGGTGGGGATCCGCAACTCCGGCGTTGGGTCGGCCGGCGTGCATTCAGCGGAACGGCTGTTCACGCGCGAGATGGTTGAGGGACCCCCGGTGAGGGTCCCTTCGGGCAGGGCCTTCACCGCACAGCACTCGGATGCCACGACCCGCGCACCTGCAATGGCCACGCGTCCCCAGGACGGTACGCGAAGAGAAGCAACCAGGCGACGCCCCCGTCATTTCCAGGAAGCGTCCGGCCTTCACCAAAGTTGTTGCACGAACTGATGCTCATAAAGGGCCTGTCGTCTCTGCAGCGGGCCGAAGACCGGCGCTGTGCTTGGCAAGAATTGGCAATTCGCATGCCCAGCCGCAACCCGGCTTTCCGACGTTGCCCGCGCCGCGCTGTCAGGCCGGTGGTCGTTGGTTCGATCCCACCGCGCTGTTCAACGACGTGCTGGCTTCGCGGACTTCAGGTGCCTCCAGCGGGAGCCGTCGAAGGGGGAGGCTGGGTGGCAGCAGCAGGGGTGCCATTGTCCAGCTTGCTGCCGGTTGGCTCGGGCTCTGCGGCTTTCTCATCAGGCCGCTCGCGCTCGGCGTCGGTCTTGGAAAATTGTTTCATTGCCTTGTCGACGCCAGTGGCCTTGTTGATGGGTTCATCGTTTTCATTCGATGGCTTCATCTGATCTCCAGTTGGGTTGGGACACGCGTCATTGCGCCACACGAGTTTTCGGCATTCCAGCAGAGTACAGGGCTTCGGTGTCGCCCGCTTGACCATCACCGCTACCGCAAGCCTGCCCTGACGAACGGAAAACCATGCGCCTGATCCCTGCCTCGGCAGCGGCAAGTGCCCAGGCGGCCCGCAAAGTTCACGCCGCCAGCGTACTCCTTCCCCAGCGCAGCGTGGCCCGCGCGATGCGGACTCGCGGTGGGCCTCTCCGATCCACAGCGCGACGCGTGACGACTGCCTCGGCACGGGAGGGGCGTGAAGCCGAGCCGGCCTCCATCCTAGAAACAGCCCCAGACCTGGTCGATCAGGGTCACCAGGAAGTTCGGGCGCGTGTACAGCGCGAAGACGCCCGCCAGCGCCGCGGCCGCAAGCACCAGCGCGACGGCGCGCACCAGCAGGCGCAGCCGGCTGACAGGAGGCGTTCTGGTCTCCAGGCCCTGCGGCGCCATCATGCCGCCTGGGCGACGGGCCGGGCGGCGCGCGCGATCGGCGCCTCCCTCACCGGCAGGTTGACCAGCGCCGCCAGCACGCCCAGCGCGATGGCGATGTACCAGACCAGGTCGTAGCTGCCCGTGCGGTCGTACAGGTAGCCGCCCAGCCAGACGCCCAGGAACGAGCCCACCTGGTGGCTCAGGAACACGAAGCCGCC
>JAQGLP010000019.1 GCA_028292835.1 Variovorax sp. | reverse complement strand
CAGCAGCACAAAGCCCTTTTTGGCCTCGGGCAGCTTGGACCACCCGCAACTCGATGCCCGCAGCCTGGGCAGCGCTCTTGGCGTCTTCGCCCGTGTAGCCTTCATCGGCCCAAGCTATTTGCACCGTCTGGCCTGTGGCGTCTTGCACCGCCTGGCACAACTGCTGGACCTGCGAGCGCTCCTGCTCGCTGGCCGGCGTGACGGTGAGATCGATCAGGTGGCCCAGCGTGTCCACCGCCATATGAACCTTGGAGCCACGCCTTCTTTTGTAGCCGTCGTATCCGGAGCGCGGGCCACTCTCGCAACTCGACTGCAGCGTGCGCCCGTCCGGGATCACGGCGCTGGGCTGGCTGGCGCGGCCCTTGGCCGGCACGGATGATCGAGCGCATGTCGCTCACCAGCGCTTCAAAGCAGCCCGCTTCGCTCCAGCGCCGAAACTGCTGGTAGACAGCCGCCCAGGGCGGAAAGTCATGTGGCAGCCGCCGCCAAAGTGCACCAGCGCGTGCGAGCCAGCGCAGCGCGTTGAACACCTCGTGCAGACTGTGCTCGCGCTGCGGCGCGTCTTCCTTCATCAGCCGTGAGGTATGGCGCCACAAAACCCCATTCCTCCTGGCTCAAATCACTCGGATACGGCTTCCTGCTCATCCCGCCCAGATGGGCACGCTTGCAATGGAGCAAAGCCAAAGTGCATAACACGCTCTAGATCTCTCGTCGATCCCCCGAGACTGCAGCGGCGCCTGCCGTCCTGAGCACAGCCTGTGCAAAAGGGGGGTCCCGAAGAAGCAGGCCCTTGGACGCAGCCGCGGCGGCCTGAGCACGAAGATCCACGCCACAGTCGATGCCTTGGGCAATCCGACCGGCTTTCACCTCACGCCCGGGCAGGCCCACGACCTCGAAGGCGCCGATGTGCTGCTCCAGAGCACTCTGGGCGAAGCGGTCATCGCGGACCGGGCCTATGACGCCCAGGCCCGCGTGATCGAGCCTCTGAAAAAGGCCGGCAAGGTGGTGGTGATCCCGCCTACGCGCGCTCGCTATGAGCGGCACGAGTATGACCGGCTGCCCGGCGTCAACTATCTTGAGCGGTCAGCGTCAACTATCTTGAGCGGTGCGATCGGGGTTTGATCATTGAGCTTCGATAGCGCTGCGTTGCCGGCGAGCCGGCAACGCAGCGCGGCGTCGGTAGCTGTCGGCGTTCATCTCCAGGATCGTTGCGTGATGGACCAGACGGTCGACGGCGGCGATGGTCATGGCCTTGTCCGGGAAGACCTCGTCCCACGCCGAGAAGGGCGCGTTGGCGGTGATGGCGATGCTCCGGCGCTCATACCGCTCGGCAATCAGCTCGAAGAGCACGGACGTTTCGGCCTGGTCCCGACGGGCGTAGCTCAGGTCGTCTAGGATGAGCAGATCGAACCGGTCGAGCTTGGCGAGCTCACTGGGCAGCCGCAGATCGCGGCGGGCGGCCTGCAGGCGTTGGACCAGCTCGCTCGTCCGCACGAACAGCACCTTGTAGCCTCGGTCAATCAGCGCGTGGCCGAGTCCGCAGACCAGATGCGACTTGCCGGTCCCCGGCGGTCCGAAGGCCAGCAGGTTGTGCCCTTGTCCGATCCAGCCGTCGGCCTCGGCCAGCGCCATGACGTGCGCTTTGGAGACCGCTGGCACCGCGGCGAAGTCGAAGCTGCCCAGGCTCTTGTCGGGAGGCAGATGACTGTCGGCACGGGCGCGTGCGAGGCGGCGCGTCTCGCGCTCGTTCATCTCCTGCTCGAGCAGCATGCCGAGGAAGCGCTCGGCTGGCCAGCTCTCGCGGTTGGACTGCTCGGCCAGTTCCGCCCAGGTGCGCTTGATCGTGGGCAACCGCAGCTCGGTGAGCATGATCGGCAGGCGTGCCGCATCGGCGGCTGCGATGGTGGATGCGCTTGTCATGCTGCCGCCAGCAGTTCGTCGTAGACCGCAGTCGTCGGCAGGACGACCGTCACCACCGGCCCCTGCGTTGCCCGCGGCGCGAAGCGCAATCGCAAGGCGTCGATGTCGGGCAGTTCGTCGCGCTCGTGATGCTCGGCCAGCACCGCTGCGAGTTCGGCGACGATGTTGGCGCGATCAGCCAGGTCCAGCAGGTCGACGATTAGCCGGCATGCCTGGCGCTCGCTCAGGCGGGCACTGAGGCGTTCCCAGGCGAGCGCGTACTCGGGCCGCGGGAACATTGCGTCTCGTAAGACCCAGCGCGCGAAGGCGCCCGGCTTGCGGCGCAGAGACGGCAGCATGTGACGCCAGTCGATGCGCTTCGGATGGCCGTTGGCCAAGCTGCCGTAGAGGCGCTCGCACTCGAAGACCTTCACGCCGCCGAGCCAGGCTTCGACGCGCTCGCCGTAGAGCCGTACCTTGAGCCGATGCCCGACCAGCCGCGACGGCACGCTGTACATCGCGCTCTTCGCCCGGAAGACGCCGTACTTGCTGACCCGGGCATCGAGTTCCTCGAAGTCGCGCGTCCGGCGCTCGGGCAATGGGCGCAGGCTGGCGCGTTCGACCTCCCACGCGCGAGCGCAGCGCGCGTTGAGGCGGCCGACGATCTCGGCGACGAAGTGGCCATAGGCCGCGACATTGTCGAACTCGCGCGTGCCGCGCAGCAGCAGAGCCTGGTCGAGCGCGCGCTTCAGGCTGCCTTGCCGCGACTCGATCGAGCCGTTCTCGTGGCTCTCACCGCAGTTGTTGCGGCTGGCGCGGATGCCGTAGTGCTCGCACAGCTCGGCATAGCGAAGGGTGAGTTCCTCCTGCTCGGCGAGGTTGTTGAACGCCGCCGAGAGGCTGTCGGTGCGATGTTCCTCCGGCGTGCCGCCGGCCATCCATAGCGCGTCCTGCAAGCCCGCGGTCAGTGCCTGGAAGCTCTCTCCACCGAGCACCACGCACGCATGGCGCCAGCCGCTGTGGGCGAAGGCGAACTGGTAGAGCCGATGCGGCAGTGGCGCTCCACCGATGCAGACGGCCAGTTCGTCGGCGACCGTGAAGTCGGACAGGCCAAGTCGTCCGGGCGGGTGTATCTGGGCGAAGTAGATCTCCTGCTCGCCGCCGTGCTCGGCGCGCCACTGGCGAACGCGGCGCTGCAGCGTGCGCAAGACCGCGTCGTTGAACCGATCAGGGTGGCGACGCTGCAACTCTTCGAGCACGGTCACCGCCATCAGCCCGGGCGAAGCTTCGAGCATCGGCACGACCTCGCTTGCCCAGACGTCCTGGAGCGGGTTCGCTCGGGTGCGCCAATGGCGCAGAGGTCGTTGCGAAGGCAAGGTCGTCCTGGACTCCAGGCGTCGGGCCGAGCTGACGCTGATCCCGGTCTTGGCCGCTGCCGCCTCCTGGGTCAGCTCGCCACGCAGTTGCTTGTACTTGGTCATTTGGAGATCCGTTATGCGCTGGCCGGGCACGGTGGCGTCCTCCCTCAAGAGGAAAACCACTGTAGAACCCGACCGCACGGCGCATCCCGGCAACGCTGCGTCAACCGCTCACGATAGTTGTCGTCGACCGCTCAAGATAATTGTCGCTGGCCAGACCGGCACCTGTACAAAGCACGCCATCTGATCGAGAACCTCTTCGCCAGGCTCAAGCAGTACCGCGCCATCGCCACTCGATACGACAAGACCGCCGTCAACTTCCTCGGTGCCATCCATCTCGCTGCGACCGTCATTTGGCTCAATTGATGACAGACCCTAGTTTCGACAGCTGCATCTTGATGATTAGCACCGCTTTGGCCCAACCCAAATCTGACTTCAGCAGCGATTAGATTCGACGAGCCGAGAGCTAAGCAGGAACGTAGGTCAACCTGATCACATCCTCGGCAATCCGATCGTTGGTCATCAGGCGCAGCGGCGGCCGGGGTCCGGCGAAATACGACTTGCCGTGACCAAGCACGACGGGATGCAGGTAGATTCGATACTCGTCGATCAGGCCAAGGTCGGTGAGGGTTTGCGCCAACCTCGGGCCAGCAACTTCGATCTCTCCGTCACTCTCGGCCTTCAGTGCGCGAATGGCGTCCTCAAGATCATTCTGAATAAGACTGGCGTTGGGGCCGACTGACGTCAGCGAGCGCGATATAACCCATTTCGGCTGGTTCCGCCATGCGGTCGCGAAGGCGTGTTCGTCCGCATCCCATTCAGGATGATCCTCATCCCAATAGCTCATGACTTCATACATTTGGCGACCGTAGATACCGCCCGCTTGCCCCTAAGCCTCCTCGATGAAGTGGCGAAAGAGTGCGGGGCCTGGCGCAAACGCCGTGTGGTCAACGTAGCCGTCCAGTGACTGATTCATCCCGAACACGAGCTTAGCCATATCACTTCCTTTCCGCCGGCCACGATCTGAGCCGCGACAACCTCACCGACTTTCTGCGCAATGTGCGCGGCGTGCGCGAGTCTCGATCGGCCATGCGTTCACGCGGCACATCCGCACAGTTCTGGTTGCGTAGAGACCGACGGCCTAGGCAAAGCTGTTGATCTCTTCAGATTTGTCTTCGGAAAACAGTTCACCACACCTATCGACCAAGAACGACGTGCGTCGCAAGCTCGGACGCTTCGCTCTTGATTACACGATAGCCGAGGGTCGGAAGGTCAAGTCCTGCAAACAGTGCCTCTCCGCGCCCCAGAACGATCGGCGATATCGCCAAATGCATTTCATCGATCAGCCCCGCTTGCAGATACTGGCGTACGGTTGACACGCCCCCGCCAATCTTGACGTCCTTATCGGCCGCTGCCGACTTTGCCTGCTCCAGCGCCGACTCGATGCCATCCGTCACGAAATAGAAGGTCGTGCCTCCCTCCATCACGATCGGATTGCGCCGATGCTGAGTCAGCACGAAGGTCGGCGCATGGTAGGGCGGATTGGCTCCCCACCAGCCTTTCCACTGCTCGTCCGGCCATTCGCCGCGGATCGGCCCGAACATGTTGCGCCCAAGGATGAATGCCCCGAAACCGTCCATTGACCGATGCGCGTAGTTTTCATCGACTCCGTCTGTTCCGCCAGTTTGGCCGAACATTGACTTGAAGGTCTTGGTCCCGAAGAACCATTGATGAAGCTCGGTGCCACGCTTTCCCAGTGGATCCTTCAGACTTTGCTCCGGCCCCGCGCCGAATCCGTCGAGCGAGACCGCGAAACCTGCGACACGCACCTTTGCCATGATCACCCCATACTGGTTGCAATTAAAGAGCAGTTGCATGATAGGCCAATCTGATCCTATATTGCAACCAGTATGACCGCGAACCGCTC
>JAQGLP010000010.1 GCA_028292835.1 Variovorax sp. | reverse complement strand
GTTGATTCAAAACAACAAAAAAATAATAACCAATTATAAAAGAACATCGAACAACCAATAACTCGCAAATTTACCATTAAACCAATATTGAGTCTCTGGCGCCCATCCTAAGCACAAAGAAAATTAGATTCTCAAGACTCGATACAGTTGATTTCAGGATAGATCAAGAAGAAAACGGCGGAATCGAGTTTTTTTACGAGGCAGTCAAGATGGAATTTCTGTTGCATGCGGCGTGATTTCTGCTCAGCCCCAACGCGCTGAAGCACGAAATAGAGATGGCACCATCGGCAAAGCTGATGGGATTGGCGGCCGCTTGCGCGCTGGCGTTGATGCGCGCAAACGCTTCGGCGGCTGCTCTGTCGAATGCAAGGATGCGACCTTCGAACAGCGGCATCATCCGATTCGTCAGCGCATGGCCGAGTTGGGTGCGACGCTTTCCCGTTGGCATCCTCTCGATGCCGGCCAGCAATTCGGCGAGGTTTGACTGTCGTCAGATAGAGCTTCCGAGACTCCTGCCTGTCGAGCCAATCCAGTACGGCGGAGTCAGGCGCAGGTTTCAGCGGCTCCGAGATGACATTCGTATCCAGGATGATCATTCGAAACCTGAGGCCGCTATTGGAGTCGGGTCACGCTAAAGGTCGAGTTCCACGCCGCCCAAACTGCGTCCGATGGCGGCCAGCGCGGAGCCCAGGCCTACCCTGGGCTGCACGGCGTTTTCGAGAATGCTGCGAATCTCGGCTTCCGTGCTGCGCCCATGTCGAGCGGCGCGCAGCTTGAGTGCTCGGTGCGTTTCTTCAGGAAAATTTCTGATAGAGGCAGAGGACATTGATATCACTCGTTAACTTTGATATCAATACTATTACTCTCCTCAGTTTCGTGGTGGCACAGGTATTTCATGCGCGGTGTCCGGCCTTTCTTTCGCTCCAGCAGATCGCCTCAAGCTCAGCCCACTCATCTTTTCGCTCCAACACCCTCGTTCCCCACCTGCGCCCGCACCTCCCTCAACTTCGCCTTCAACCGCCGCTCGTTCTCCACCCCCATCCGCACCATCACCTTTTGTCCCGCCGACAGCGCCTCCAGTTGCGGATCGGCGAATTCATAGCGTGTCCACGGCCGGGTGGAAGGCACCTGGCCCTTGACTTCGACCAGCTTCAGCGACACCGGCCCGGCGGGCTCCGGGGCTTGGAGCAGGTGGTCGATGGCGGCGACCAGACGGTCGTTGAAATAGCGCCTGGGGTAGCCGAGTTCCTCGTAGGCCTGCTGGAACAGCGGGTAGAGCTGCCGGTACAGCGCGACGGCGCGCGCCGTGTCGATGGATTCGGCCAGCGCCACGAAGCCGGCGTAGCGACGGGCGTTGTCGGCGCCCAGGACCGGCGTCGCGCCAAGCCGGTCCACGGTGAAGCGCTGCGTGGTCGGCTGCACGGGCCACAGGCTGGCCGGCGCCAGCGGGCGGTCGAGGTTGTCGACGGTGGCGACCGCGCGGCGCACGAAGCCGTCGAGCCGCAGGAAGGACTGCACCGCCGGCCGGCCGAGCAGGCGGTTGAGTTCGACGGCGACGCGGCTGTCGGACTGGGCCAGCGTGGGCAGCCTGGCGGACGGGTCGGTGTCGAGTGGATAGGCCGGCGTGGCGGTTTCCGCGGACGGGGGCGCCGGCTGCGTGGCGGGCGGCATCGCGCCGTAGTCGGGCTGCGTCTGCCCGGAGGGCACGGCGCTCGCCAGGTCTTCTTCGGTCTCCGCTTGGCGTTGCGACCACCAGCGCCACCCAAACAGCGCTGCAGCGACGACCAGCAAGGCAAGAATCCAGTTCCGGCCGGAACGGCGTGGACGGTACCGGTCGGCCCGGTCGTTGCGCTCTGTCATCGCGAAAGGCTCCTTTTGTCTTTCAGTGGCCCGAGGGTGATGCGGCCGATTGGACGCCTGTTGACGCGCCCCGGGCGTAACGCCGTGTCACCGCACCGCGAATCGCCCTGCTGCGCGCGCTCGATGACGCCGCAGGCCGGTCAGCCGCGCGGCGCCACGATTTCGCCGAAGCGCCAGGTCGCGCGCAAGGTGTCGCCCGGTGCCAGCGCCGTCCCGCCCACTGGCAGCGCCGGGTCGCGCGCGCGCAGGTTGATCCAGTCGGTGCAATTGGAGACGGCTTCCATCACGAAGAGGTCCTGGTCGCGCGGGCTGTAGAGCACGAAATAGTCCAGCGGCCCGTCGCCGCGCAGCGTGAGCGCGCTTCCGTCGGGCCAGCGGACCTGGGCGCTGTGACCGAAGCCGGTGAAGTTGTTGTCCAGCGCGAAGCGGTCGAGCCGCATGCCATCGCGCAGGGCCGCCAGGGCCGGGTCGGTGGCCGAGAGGACCGTGGGCATCTGCTCGTCGTCGTTCTCCCACATGGCGTCGACCTGCGCCTGCACGACGGTGCCCGCGCCTTCGCGCCGATGCGGGAAGAAAGGGTGGTGGCCCAGGCCGGCAGGCATGGACCGCGGGCCGGTGTTGACGAGCGTGAGTTCGATCGCCAGGCCCGCGTCGTCGAGCGCATAGCGCTGGCGGCAGTGGAACGCGAAAGGCCAGGCGCCGCGGCCGTCGCACTCGAAGCGCAAGGCCGCGCTCGCCGCCGTGGCCTCGACCACCTCCCATGAGCGCTGCCAGCCCAGGCCATGGATGGTGTGCGGCGAGGCACCGAAATTCGGAGCCAGCCGTACCGTGCGCCCTTCCCAGTCGAAGCGACCATCGCGGATGCGGTTGCACCACGGCACCAGCGGAAAGCTGGCCATGCGCAGCGGATCGCGCGCGGCCAGCACCTCGGGCGTTGCCGGGCGCAGCCAGTCGCGGCGGGCGGACGCGCCGGGCTCGCCGCCGCCGCTGTAGAAACTGGCGAGCGCGCCGCCCAGGTGCGGTGCGAGCTCGGCGGTGAATTCGCCGTGTTTCAACGTCAACAAGGTCTGCATGGCTTTGGTGCCTCCAGTTCGAATGCCGGCGAGTGTGCCCTGGCGCTCAACCGCCATCGGTTTCAACCTACGGTCCCGCGGACATGCGCTGCCTATCATGAATGATGAATGCAACTGGCGCCGGCCGGCGCTGGCCTGAATACCACCCTCTTCCCCTATGCAAAGCAACTGGCCTCAAACCCTCTGGATCGTGCGCCATGGCCAGAGTGCCGGCAATGTGGCGCGCGACGCCGCCGAGGCGGGCGGCCTGGCGATGATCGACCTCGCCTGGCGCGACATCGACGTGCCGCTGTCCGAGCTTGGCAAGGCGCAGTCGATCGCGCTCGGCGACTGGTTCGCCAAGCTTTCTCCCGACGAGCAGCCGCAGGTCATCCTGTGTTCGCCTTATCTTCGCGCGCAGGAAACCGCCCGGCTGGTCGCCGAGCACAGCCGGCTGCCGGCCTCGACCGTCAAGCTGCGCGTCGACGAGCGGCTGCGCGAAAAGGAGTTCGGCATCCTCGATCGGCTGACCAAGTTCGGCATCCAGCAAAAGCATCCGGACCTGAACGAGCAGCGCATGCATGTCGGCAAGTTCTACTTCCGCCCGCCCGGCGGCGAGAGCTGGTGCGACGTGATCCTGCGGCTGCGCAGTTTGGTGGAGATGGTGGCGCGCGAATACGCCGGGCGGCACGTGCTGGTGGTGGCTCACCAGGTCACCGTCAACTGCATGCGCTACCTGATGGAGCACATGGACGAGCGCCAGATCCTCGACATCGACCGGCAGGGCGACGTGCCCAACTGCGCCGTCACCTCGTACCGCGCGGTGCGGCGCAACGACGCCGACGAGGTGCTGCAACTCGATCTGGTGAACTTCCTGGCGCCCCTGCGCGAGGCGGCCACACCCGTGACGAGCGAGCCGGACCAGCCCACGGCCGCGAAGCCCTGAAGGACCGGGACATGACCATCGCGCGCGCCAAAGCCCTGACCGAAGCCACGCTGGCGCGCTGGCCGCTGCCCGACGCCGGCGAAGATGCCGACAAGGAGGCGCGCGGCCATGTACTGGTGGTGGCGGGCAGCCACGAGATTCCCGGCGCGGCGCTGCTGGCGGCCGTCGCCGCGTTGCGTGTGGGCGCCGGCAAGCTGACCATCGCCGCGCCCGAGCGCGTGGCGCAGGGGCTGGCGCTGGCGATCCCGGAATCGCGCGTGATCGCGCTGGCGGAGACGCGCGGCGGCGGCTTCCAGGCGCGCGGCTGCGATGCGCTGGCACCGATCGCCGAACGCGTCAGCGCCGTGGTGGTCGGCCCCGGCATGCTCGACGAGAAGCGCAGCGTGCCTTTCGTGCGCGCCCTGCTGCCGCTGTTTCGCCAGAGCACCGTGGTGCTCGATGCCTACGCCATGTCGGTGGTGAGCGCGGACGGCTTCGACCAACCCATGGTGATGACACCCCACGCCGGCGAGATGGCGCACCTGAGCGGCCGGACCAAGGAAGCGATCAGCGCCGACCCGCTCGACGCGGCGCTCGACGCGGCGAGGCGCTGGAACGCCTGCGTCGCCCTCAAGGGCGCCGTGACGTGCATCGCGCAGCCCGACGGCGGGGCTTGGCGCTTCGACGGCGGAACGCCCGGACTGGCGACCTCGGGCTCGGGCGACACGCTGGCCGGCCTGATCGGCGGGTTGGCGGCGCGCGACCTGCCGCCGCTGCACGCCTGCGCCTGGGGCGTGTTCCTGCACGCGCGCGCCGGGCAGGCGCTGGCGCGCAAGCACGGGCCGCTCGGGTATTTGGCGCGCGAGCTGTCGGCCCAGGTGCCGGCGCTGATCTACCAAATCGACAAAAGCCGCCGGAAGCCCCGTTGACAGGCGCCAGCCGCCCGGCGCTTTGCGTCCGGATGCGGCTGCCTGGTTTCAGGAGGGCCATTCGCTCGACCACGGCTCAGACCAGGCCCAGGTCCTTCGGCGCCACGCCGGGGAACACGCGGTCCAGCTGCGCCGGCGTCAATCCGTACATGCGTGCGAACAGCCCGCCGAACACCGCGCGGTATTCGTTGAGCACCGGCCAGTCGCGGTTCTGGAACAGCGCGGGCTGCGACACCTCGGCCTGCTCGCCGATGACGTGTCCGCCTGCCTGGGCCGCGAGGCCGCCGCCCAGCACCCAGTACACCGTGCCGTGACCGTGGTCGGTGCCACCGTTGCCGTTCTCGCGGAAGGTGCGGCCGAACTCGCTGAGGACGACCACCACGGTGCGGCGCCAGTCCTCGTCCATCTCCTGGACGAAGCCGGCCACGCCGCGGCCCAGTTCTTCGAGCCGGCTGGCGAGGTAGCCTGTGCCGGCGCCCTGCCCCACGTGCGTGTCCCAGCCGCCGACATCGACGAAGCCAATATCGAAGCGCTCGCGCATCAGTCGCGCCATGCGCCGCGCCACCGCCTCGAAGCCCCTGGAGGTCATTGCATTGCGGCTGGCGGCGTCCATCTCGGCCTTGACGGCGCGCTGCACCTCGTCGCGCACCGCGAAGCCCTCGGCGACCGGCTGGGCCAGCGCCGTGTCGCGGTACATCGCCTGGATGACCTGGCTTTGCCGCGCGTCGATGCCCGGACGGCCCATCGTGCCAAGCGCCATGTTGGCGGTCCGGGCGTCCCCGCGCAGCATGATCGGCAACTGGTCGGTGAAAGCGATGGCCTCGGGCGCGCCGGGCTCTCCGCTGCGCAGCACACCGGCCAAACGGTTGAGAAAACCCGAGCGGTAGTCGCGGCTGCGCTCCGGCGCTTGGCCGAGCTCGATCGAATCCTGCGTCTCGAAGTGGCTGCGGCTCAGGTCGTCGGTGCCGGCAAAGGGCAGGAAGGCCGCCTGTCCCTTGGCGTAGAGCGGCATCACGCTGGCCGCCAGCGCCGGGTGCAGGCCCCAGCGCGCGTCGAGCGGCAGCGCGCCGTTGGGCTCGCCCGGGCGCGCGATGGCGATGCGGGGCCGCGCCTCGTAGTAGAACGGGCTGGCATGCGGCACCAGCAGGCTGGCGCCGTCGTAGGCCCCGCGCAGGAAGACGACCAGCAGCTTGGCGCCCTGCGCCGCCGGCGCGGCGAGCAGTCGGCCTGCCGCACCGGCCAGCGGCGCGGCGGCCAGAGTCCTGAGGAGATCGCGGCGTTGCATGGCGGTCCTTGTGTTAGGCTCAAAAGATGCGAATAAATCCGCTGCGCGACCCGCGGCGCGTGAACCAGCCGCAGTCGCTTCGGGGGTGAGTTTCATCCTACCGGTTCATGAATTCGGGCGACGCCAGCCAGAACGTGTTCCAGTCCTGCGGCGTGGCGGCGCTGGCGAGCGCCTCGCGCGTCGGTGCACCCAGCGTCGGCTGCAGCGCGGCCACCACCGGCGAGCCGGCGATCGGGGGCCAGGCCGGTTTTTCCAGGGGGGCGCCGGCATCGGCACGGAACAGCACCGCGCCGCTGGCGCCCAGCGCCCGCGCGATCTCGAAGCGCGTGTTCATCTGGCCGGCGCTGGCCCAGGCGGCCTGGCCGAGCGGATAGCCGTCGGGCGTCTCGTGGCCGTAGAGCGGTTCGCCCATGCGGGCGATCCAGTTGAGCATCGGATCGACGTTGACCGCGACGCGGTCGCCATAGGCCAGCCGCACGCCCGCGATCACGTAATGCATCGGGTCGCGAAACCGGTGGCCCAGCGAGGCCGCGAACTCGGGCGCGGTGAACAGCGTCGCCAGCGTGGCGGCGATGTCGCCGTCGCTTGCCCGGAAAGTGGCGGCCATGCGCTCGACCAGCGCCTCGGGCGGCGCATCGGCAACGAAGTACACCGCCAGCTTGCGCGAGATGAAGGTCGCCGTGGCCGGAGCGCGTGCCAGCCGGTCGAGTGCCTCGTCGACCTCGGCCAGGCCGCGCTGCGTGATGGGGGCACCCAGCAGCGTCTTGGCGCCGTAGTCGTGCCGCGCCGGATTGAACTCGAACAGGCCCTCGCGAACGTGGTGGGCGCGCAGCGCCGGGCGCAGGTTGGGCGGCTGTGCATCGGTTGGACGCAGCGCAATGCCGACGCCCGTCAGCACGCGGGCCAACTCCTGCACATCGGCCTGCGAATAGCCGCTTCCCACGCCCAGGGTGTGCAGTTCCATCAGCTCGCGTGCGTAGTTCTCGTTGAGGCGGCCGGCGGCGTTTTGCGCGTTGTCGAGGTAGCGCAGCATGGCGGGATGCCGCAGCGTGGCGCCGAGCAGGTCGCGGAACCTGCCAAGCGCGTGCGGGCGGATCGCGTTCTCCTCGTAGTCGCCGATCAGCGCGCGAATCGCGTCCTTGCGCACGTTGACGTTGAAGTGGTTCAGCCAGAACCAGGTCATCTGCTCCTGCAACTGGTTTGGCGAGTAGAGCGCGCGCAGCATGAAGCGCTGCTGCGCCTCGCGCGCCAGGCGCGTCAACTCCTGCTGGTAGGCCTGCCGCGCCGCCTTTTTCTGGTCCTCGTCAGGCAGCGCGTCGGCGGCCTTGCGCTGCTCGGCCAGCGCGATGGCGAGCTGGTCGAGCGGCGTGCGCGAGATCGTCATGGCGTCGATTTGCGCCTGCGCGGCCGGCGGCAGCGCTGCCGGGCGTGGATGCAACTGCTCGTGCAGCCAGGCGGGCAGGCCGCGCCGCGCCAGCGTGGTCTGGTCCGCCGACGTGGCGCCCCAGCTCACGCGGTCGAGCCAGCGCAACTGCGTCACGGCGTCCGGCGCCGCGTCGCGCAGGCCCGTCAGCGGCGCGAAGGAAGCACAGCCGGTCAGTGCCAGGGCGCAGGCTGTGAGGGCCATGCGGTTACGCAGGCCGGTGGCCAAGCGAAAGACTT